>JBCBAV010000001.1:0-78351 GCA_038532285.1 Pseudomonadota bacterium
AACCTGGGCTATCTGGGATCGAACGAGGCCGCCAGGATCGACCTCAACGGCGGCGCGTTTTCGGACATCGGCAACGAGATCGACATCCTCGGCATCGCCGACGGCACGGTGATCGAGAACCTCGAGACCGGCGCCGGCAATGACACGATCACCGGCAATGGCGCCGCAAACAGCATCATGTCAGGCGCAGGCAACGACAACATCGACGGCGGCGCAGGGGCGGACACGATCACCGCCGGCGCGGGCGCCGACACGCTGATCGGTGGCGCCGGGGACGACGTCCTGACAGGGGGCGCGGGCAGCGATGTGTTTGTGCTGAGCCTCGGGATGGGCGACGACCTGATCCAGGACTTCGAGGATGGCATCGACACGCTGGACACATCCAGCCTGTCGGGCGGCCTGTCGGGCATCACCGAAAGCAGCAACGGCGCAGGCAACCTCGTCCTCACCCTCAGCGACGGATCAACGGTTACAGTGCAGGGCCTCCAGGGGCCGGGGGGGACACCTGCAGAACCGCTTGTGGTCGCGGTCAGCGGTAACGCGATTGAAGACAGCACCCTTCAGGCCAATTTGTCCGGACCCTCCGGTCTGGCAGGCGCAGGACCAGGGGACATCGTCTATCAATGGATGCGCGACGGGGTGGCGATCACAGGCGCGATCGGGGCGAGCTACACGCTTGGCCAGGACGATGTGGGGGCTGCGATCTCGGTGCAGGTGTCATTTGACGGCGAAACAGCCGTCAGCGCGGACACAAGCGAGATTACAAATCTTAATGACGCGCCGACCGGCGCGGTGCTGATCATGGGTACAGCGCAACAGAACGAAACCCTCAGTGCAAACACGGACACCTTGGCCGATGAAGACGGTTTGACCGCACTCAGCTACCAGTGGCTGCGCGACGGCCAGGTGATTTCAGGCGCCACCGGTGCGACCTATACCCTTGCGGCTATCGACGTCGGTTCCTCGATCGCGGTCATGGTAAGTTATGTCGACGCACTGGGCACAGCTGAGCAATTGCTGAGCGTTGCACCCACCGGTCCGGTTCAGCCAAGCGCGGTTGTAACGGGGACAGGCGGGGGCGACGTGTTGGCGGGGGACGCGCAAGACAACACGATTTCTGCCGGCGATGGCAATGACACCGTGTATGGCCAGAATGGTGATGACAGCATCCTTGGTGGCAGCGGTGACGATCTTCTGATTGGCAATGCCGGAAATGATACGATCGAAGGCGGCACCGGTGCAAATGATCTGCGCGGTCGCGAGGGTGATGATGTCATTTTGGGCGGGTCCGACGGTGACCGTGCTTTTGGAGGGGATGGCAATGACATCATGGATGGCCGCGGTGGGGCCGATATTTTGCAGGGCAATGGCGGCAATGACAGTATCGTCGGGGCAGGCGGCGACGACCGGTTGTTCGGGCAACTGGGCGCAGACACGCTGCGCGGCGACGACGGACAAGATCAGCTTTTTGGTGGCGACGGAAACGACTTTGTCCTTGGTGGTGCGGACAACGACAGGCTGTTCAGCGGTACCGGCCAAGATACGTTGGACGGCGGCACAGGCAACGATCTGCTGCGCGGCAACCAGCAAAACGACACGCTGAGCGGCGGTTTGGGCGACGACACGCTGTTTGGCGATGATGACGCCGATCTTCTTCAGGGTGGTGGCGACGACGATCAACTGCATGGCGGCAAGGGCAGCGATACGCTCGCAGGCGGGCTTGGTGACGATGTGTTGTTCGGGGGCAGCGGCAACGATGAATTGTTGGGCGGTTTCGGCCGCGACACGCTGCGCGGCAACGACGGCGCGGATACCTTTGTGTTTGGCTCTGCGGCCGACTCCGCCGTGGGGTTTGCCGATATGATCGATGGCATGGACCAAGTTGGCGTCTTTGGCGGTGATCGGATCGACGTCTCAGGCATCGATGCGAACAGTCAGAGCAGCGGTGATGATGCGTTTACCTTCCTCGGCGCAACCTCCACAGCGGCAGCTCTGAGTTTTGGGGCAGGCGCTCTTTGGCTTGAGGATTTCGGGTCGCAAACGCGGCTGTTTGCTTTGGTTGATAATGACGCGGTGATCGACTTTGAGGTTCGGATCAACGACATGGGTACGCTGGCCAGCGATTATATCGACAGTGACTTTCTCCTGTAGCGTCCTGTCGGATATCGCCTTTTGCAAAAACCATTCGGGTCGCTTTGCCAAACCGAAGACTACGATTACAGGGATGTGACCGCCTTCCGGGGCCATGGCACGCAGCAGCCGTTCGTTCAGTGGCGGAAACACGCCACCGAAAGCGCTTCAGTCGCAGTGTTTTTCGGTCAATGGGATTTTCGTCGCGTTGGATGAAGCTGCTGGCGGCCACCGACTGATTGCAAGAAAATGCCCGGGCCGCCTTAAAATTTTTAATACATAACCACGCAACACGAGCTTTCATCTGGAGTCATGTTGCGGTGTCAAACCGGAGCGCATGTCCGTCTGACAATCAATTCGGGAACGACGCGTTCACTCATCGCATTTCGGTTGGCCGACGTGATGTCTTCGGCAATTCTCCTGGCGGCTTTTGCGCCGATTTGGCGGGCGGGAATCCTGACTGTCGTGAGCGCCGGTTCGAAGTCGCGAGAGCCCTTGAAGTCGCCGATACCCGTGACGGAAATCTCGTCCGGCACGCGGATTCCCGCCTTGGAAAATGCGTGCAGCGCGCCCCACGCCAAGACGTCATTGCCGCAGACGAGGGCGGTGGGCCGCTCTTCATGAGCCATCATTTGTAAAACGGCATCCTTTGCAGCGCCGACGCTGTAAGGTGTTTCGAGGTCCCATTCGGCGGGAATCCGCACACCGAATTCGGCCAAGGCGCACTCAACACCTTTGCGGCGTTCTGCGGCGCGGTCATTGCCTTTTATGGGCGGAAAAATCCCTGCCACCCGCGTGTGATTGAGTTTGGCGATGTGACGTCCGATCAACCAGCCGGCGTGGAAATTGTCCGAGCCGATGCTGGTGAAGGTCGACTGTTCGGAATAATTCCACAGAAGAACCGTCGGAACGCCTTGCCGTTTCAGCAGGCCGAAGGTTTCAGCCTCGTGCTCGATGCCGATTAGTGCCATTCCGTCGACGCGGTGTTCGAGCATCTTGCGGACCAGAACGTATTCGCGCTGCAATTCATAGCCGTGTGAGGCGAGCAGGATGGTGAAGCCACGATCTTCGATCGCTTCGGAAAAGCTCTGGATCAATTCGGCAAAGATCGCGTGGTCGACCGTCGGCACGATCAGGCCCACGGTACCGCTGCGGATACCGTGGATTGTCTGTGCTGCCCGGTTGCGGATATATCCGAGCCGCCGCACTGCATGATCGATCTTCTTGCGGGTGGATGCCTTGACCAGTTCGGGGTGATTAAAGCTGCGCGACACGGTCGATGGCGACACGCGCGCGGCCTTTGCCACCGCTATGATGTCGGCTTTTTTCTTATCTCTATCAGACATTTATCTCTCGTCATTAGGTAAGAAATGAAAACATTTGCAATACTATTTTCATCTCTTACCTTGGCGGGTCAACAAGTTACGTTTGGGAGGGCGTCGCTTGGAGTTTCTCGCCTATTTCGGAGATGTGTTCATCCCGTTGAACTTTGGCTTGCTGCTGCTTGGCACAATCGGCGGTCTGATCCTGGGTGCAACGCCGGGCCTGTCGCCGACCATGGCGGTGGCGCTCTTGATCCCGTTTACGTTCCGGCTGGAACCGGCGCAGGGGCTGATCCTGCTGGGCGCAGCCTATACCTCGACCGTGGCAGGGGGCGCGGTTAGCGCAATCCTTCTCAAGATCCCCGGCGCACCCGCCAACATCGCGACCACGCTGGACGGGCACACAATGGCGCAAAAAGGGCAGGGCGCGCGGGCGCTGCAACTGTCCTTTGTCGCATCTGCGGTGGGCGGCGTGTTCGGCGTCATGCTGCTGATCTTTCTGACCCCAGTGCTGGCGCAATGGGCGCTGGCGTTTGGTCCGTCGCATCTGTTCTGGCTGGCGATCCTCGGGGTGACGGTGATCGGGTCGCTCGATTCCAGTTCGGTGGTCAAGGGGCTGCTGTCGGGCTGCATCGGCCTGTGGCTCGCCACCATCGGCTTTGACGACATCATGGGGGCGCAGCGGTTTATCTTTCATTCCAGTGTGTCGGGCGGCATCAACGTGATCCCCGCGCTGATCGGTCTGTTTGCGATCCCGCAGGTGATCTCGATGTTTGCCAAAGGGCGCCGCCGTCTGGATGCCGAGGTGCTGACCGTCGAACGCCATCCGATCGGCAAGGCCGTCGGCGAAGTGTTCGGTCGTTTCCGCGCCCTGTCTATCGGTACGATCACCGGGTCGATCATCGGCCTGATCCCAGGCGTCGGCGGTCAGATCGCGGGCCTTGTGGCCTATGATCAGGCGAAAAAGACCAGCCCGGAACGCGACAAGTTCGGCACCGGCCACAGCGAGGGCGTGATCGCCGCCGAAAGCGCCAACAACGCCATGGTCGGCCCATCGCTTGTCCCGCTTCTGACCCTATCGATCCCCGGCTCGCCCACGGCGGCGGTGCTGCTGGGCGGGCTCCTGATCCACGGGATCTTTCCTGGCAGCGATCTGTTCGACAACTATCCGGATGTGGCGTGGACCTTTATCAATTCGATGCTGATCGGGCAGATCCTGATGTGCATCTTCGGCCTCTACGTGGCGGGGCTGGCGGCCAAGGTGGCGCAAGTGCCTAACAACGTGATGGCGGCCGTTGTGCTGGGGCTCGCCGTCTTTGGCAGCTACTCGGTGCAGAATTCGATGGGCGATGTCTATGTCATGATGGCGCTGGGCACGGCGATGTACTTCCTCGAACGCTTTGGCTTTTCTGCTGCACCGCTGGTGCTGGGCCTGATCCTTGGCCCCATCGCCGAGGCCAACTTTATCCAAGGGTCGATGATCGCCAATGCGACATCAAGCGTCGGGCAGTATTTCTTTACCGGCGCACTGAACCTGACGCTGATCGGCATTGTCATCGCCTCGGTGGGGTATTCGGTGTGGATGGAACTGCGCAGCCGCCGCTACACCACCAAGGACGACGCCGTCGCCAAAGAGGAGGCGATGCTGTGACCGATCTGCCCCGCACCCAGCACATTATCGCCAGCGGTCTGGTGGCCGCGGTGGGCATCGCCGTCGCCTATCTCAGCTACACGCAGCAGCCCGCGCAGGCATTTCTGTTCCCGCGTCTCATTTCGACCGTGTTCGTCGTGCTGGCGCTCTGGACCTTTGGCAAGGCGGTGCTGGGCCGGACCAAGGTCGGCAACGGTCTGACCATGGCCGCGATGCGGGACATCGTGCCGGGCCTGCTGGTGGCGCTTGTCTTTGTCTACTGGGCGGCCAAGGGCCTGGGCTTCTACACCGCCTCAACGCTCGCCTTTTTCGTCCTCGTGTCGCTCTATGACCCTGCGCCGCACACTGAAATCAAATCCTGGATCAAACGATGCATCATCACCGCCGGTTTTCTGGCGGTCATGTACGGTCTCTTTGCGTTGCTTCTGAACGTGTTCACACCGCGAGAGATATTCTTCTGAACCGCAGCAGCGGCAGACAAACCCAAAGGGAGGACTGAACCCATGAAGAAACTTCTAGCAGCTGTCGCCATGGCGGCGCTTGGCCTGACTGGCACGGCAAGCGCGGATGGCCACGCAAGCTTTCCCGAACGCCCGATCATGCTGATGGTCAGCTATGGTGCGGGTGGGGCGACCGACTTTCAGGCGCGGATCGTGACCATGACTGCGGGCAACGAGGATGCGCTGGGCATGCCCATCGCCATCCTCAACAAACCCGGCGCGGGCGGGCGCGTTGGCTGGAACTGGTTTGCCACCCAAGCCGAGTCCGATGGTTATACGCTGGGGGCTTACAACATCCCGCACTTCATCGCCCAATCGATCGAAGGCGGCGTGGAATACGGCGCCGACAGCTTTGAACCCATCGCCAACTGGGGCGCGGATCCGGCCGTGTTCGTCGTGGGCGCAGACAGCGAGTTTAATTCGATGGCCGACGTCGTCGACTATGCCAAGGCCAATCCGGGCAAGCTTACGTTTTCCGGCGCGGGCCTTTTCGTGGGCCACCACATCGCTGCCTTGCAGCTTGAGAAAGCGGCAGGCGTCAAACTGGCCTACATCCCCAACAACAAGGGCGGCGCAGGCGCGATGAAGGCCGTGATCGCAGGCGAAGTGCTGGGCGGGGTCAACAACCTGTCGGACGCGTTCCGCGCGCGCGAGGCAGGGAACGTCAAGATCCTCGGCGTGTTCGACAACGAACGCAATGCCTTCATGGAAGACGTGCCAACGATGAAAGAGCAGGGCTTTGACATCGACAATGCGTCGGTGAACTTCCGCGGTGTGATGGTGCCCAAGGGCACACCACAGCCGATCATCGACAAGCTGGCCGCCGTGGTCCCCACCATGTTCGAAAACAGCCGCGTGCAGGGCAAGATGAAAGCGGGCGGCTCGCCCATGCACATCATGACCCGTGATGAGGTGCTCGAGATGTGGGCCGCGCGCGAGGAAACGCTCAAAGAGCTGCTTGCCGGTCTCTGACCCCGCAGCTATGTGCCGCCCGGCCCGGTCGGGAGGCACATCCAGACAAAGGCAAACACCATGAACGCGCCCGATCCCATCGCCGAGATTGACGCCATCGTCGCCCGCGCGCGCGCCGCACAGCAGCGTTACGAGGCGGATGGCAGCCAAGCCCGCTACGACCGCGCGGCACAGGCCGTGGGGTGGGCGATCATGGAACCCGCGCGCAACCGCGCGCTCGCCGAATTGGCGGTGACGACCACCGGTCTTGGCAACGTGGCTGACAAGATCACCAAGAACCATCGCAAGACGCTGGGCCTGTTGCGCGACATACAAGGGGCGACCACCTTTGGCGTGATCCGCGACGACGCTGCAACCGGCATCACCGAAGTGGCGCGCCCGTTGGGTGTGGTCGGCGCCATCGTGCCGTCGACCAACCCCGCGGCAACACCGGCCAACAACATCATCAACGCGCTGAAATGCGGCAACGCCATCGTTGTCGCCCCGTCGCCCAAGGGTGTCGCCGCCTGCGAAATGCTCTTGCAATTCATCCATGCCGAATTTGCCAAGATCGGCGAAGACCACGACCTCGTGCAGATGATCCCGGCGCCCGGGTCGAAACAGCGCACACAATGGCTGATGGAGGTCTGCGACAAGGTCGTGGCCACGGGCAGTCAGAACAACGTGCACCGCGCGCAGACCTGCGGCACGCCCGCCGTGGCCGTGGGCGCAGGCAACGTGACCGTGATCGTGGACGAAACCGCCGACCTTGATGCCGCTGCCGAGAAAATCCGCGCGTCCAAGACCTTTGACAACGCAACCTCGTGTTCGTCCGAAAACGCGGTGGTGGTCGTGGACACTATTCATGACGCCTTTGTCGCCGCGATGTCCCGTGCAGGGGGCGCGCTGGTCGACGATGAGGCGGGAATCGTCGCCCGGCTCTGGCCCGACGGGCATCTCAACCGCGCCGTGATCGCGCAGGACGCTGACAAGATGATTGCGGCCTTGGGCCTTGAGGGCACGGTGCCCGAGGGCTCCCAATACATCGCCGTTCCCACAACTGGAATAGGTCCCGATCACCCGCTTAGCGGTGAAAAGCTCAGCCGAGTTCTGGCACTGTACCGCGCGTCCGATTTTGATGACGCGATGGCCCTCACCGACGCCATCCAGCGGCACCAGGGTGCGGGCCATTCCGTCGGTCTGCACAGCACAGATGACACCCGGGCCATGGCGCTCGCCACGCGCCTGCCCACCAGCCGTGTGATCGTCAATCAGGCGCACACATTTGCCACCGGCGGATCGTTCACCAACGGCATGCCATTTTCTCTGTCCATGGGGTGCGGGGCGTGGGGCGGCAACGCGGTCAATGACAACGTCCATTGGCGGCATTTCATGCAAACCACCAGGATCGTGCGCGAAATCCCCGCGCGCGAACCGTCGCTCGACGACATCTTTGCCAGCTACTGGGACGAGGCGGGCAAGTGACCCTCGACCCGTCCAAGCCACCGGGCGGCACGGTCCGCGACTGGCTCGACCAGCGCGCACTGGCCGGCGGCACCGCGATCGTGTTCCCCGAAACGGGCGCGACGCTGGACTGGGCGGAACTGCGCGCGGCGGCCCGCGGCTTTGCCGCACAGCTGACCGAACACGGCGTGGAAAAAGGCGACAGCGTTGCCATCGTTTCGCCGAACGGCAAGGATGGCGTGACCGCCTTTTATGGCGTGGTCTACGGCGGGTTTCGGGCCACCATGATCAACCTCGCCGCCGGGCGCGACGCCATCGCCTATGCGCTCGACCATTCCGAGGCGAGCTTTGCCTATGTCGCAGACAGCTGCCGCGACCTCTTTGATCAGGCGAACGCGTCCGATGTGCAGGCGTTGCCGCTCACAGGCCGCGCGGATGCGATCCTGCACGACCTGACCCCGGACGACCACGCGCTGCTCATGTACACCTCCGGCACAACGGGTCGGCCAAAGGGCGTCGTGCACACCCACGCCAGCCTTCTTGCTGGTGGCTGGACCACGGCGGTCGCCCACAGGCTGAACCGAGACGACCGCGGCTTTTGCGTTTTGCCGATTTATCACATCAACGGGCTATGCGTGACGGTCATGGGAAGCCTCGTTTCGGGCGGATCGCTTGCCATGGTGTCCAAATTTTCCGCCTCGCGCTTTTGGGACCAAATCGACAGCGGGGCCGCCACCTGGTTCTCGGTCGTGCCCACGATCATCTCGCATCTCCTGCATGGGACCGCAGAACCTTCCGTGTCCTGCAAAGCCCGCCTGCGTTTCGGCCGGTCAGCGTCATCGGCGCTGGCGGTCGAGACGCAATCGTCCTTTGAACGCCGCTTTGGCATGCCGATCATCGAAACGATGGGTTTGACAGAAACCGCGGCGCAAATCCTGTCGAACCCTTTGCCTCCCGCCACGCGCAAGATCGGCTCGCCCGGCATCGGTTTCGGCTGCGAGGTCGCGATCCACGACAGCTCCGGGCACCCGGTCCCGCCCGACACCGAAGGCGAAATCGTCGTCCGCGGACCCAACACGCTGCTGGAATATCTCAAGAACCCGGCGGCCACCGCCGACACGTTCCGCGGCGGTTGGCTGCGCACTGGCGATCTCGCCCGGATGGACGCCGACGGGTATGTTTTTGTCACCGGGCGGCTCAAGGAACTGATCATCAAGGGCGGCGAAAACATAGCCCCGCGCGAGATTGACGAAGCGCTCTATGCCCATCCTGACGTGGTCGAGGCCGCCGCCTTTGCGCGCCCCTGTGACAGTTACGGTGAACGGGTCGAAGCGGCCGTTCGGCTGCGTGACGGATCATTGATCAGCACAGAAACGTTGATTGCGCTCTGTCACGAACGGCTTGGCGCGTTCAAAGCACCTGACGCGATTTACGTGATGGACGAATTGCCAAAGGGCCCATCCGGCAAGATACAGCGCCTGAAATTGGCGGAATTGTTGCCGGCCTAGGCGCGGTTTACAGCCGGACCGCCTTTCTCCTTCCCATGGTGTCAAAATTCGCGTCTTCGGATGTGCCGATGCGCTTTATCGGCGTGCTTCCTATGGTCGCGGTCAAAGCAATTGTCGGCAATGCTTAGCCACAGTCGCTTTGCTTGGGTCACATGACGCCTAAGTAACTGCTCGGGCGGCGGCGCGCTCAGCAGCAAATCCAAAGGGCATGTTATCATGAATAGACGCTTGACCCGTTTGCCAAACAGCACGTGGGTGGTGTTGATCACAGTCGTTGCTACTGCGGTGCTTACTGCAACTGGCGCGATGGCACATGTCCGATGGTTCGTGGATGGGTCAACAACTGTCGAGACGTTCCAACCCTACCGCGTAACGGACATCGAAGTGCTCGCTTGGGTGACTGTTTCGCTGATCCTGATTTCAGCTTCGGTGGCGCTCGACATGCGCTTGCCGACCATTCGCATTGTCGACAGCAAGACGCGGCACGATTTTATCGAGATTTTGCGTGTGTTTACCGGCATGTCCATGCTGCTGACAGCATACGAAGGCGCCATCACTGCGCCGCATCTGGTCGCATTTGGCACTTTTGGAAACGTACTGCTGTTTCTTCAGGCGGCCATCGGGATCCTGCTGATCGCCAACCGGTTTGTGCGACATGCCGCAATCCTGATGATCCTGCTGCATCAGGGCCTCGCCATCAAATTCGGCATCCTCGCAGCATTTGAATATCTGATCATGGTGGCGATCGCGGTGTTTCTTTTGATCAATAACCTGCCCACCGCCGAACTGCGCGAGCGTTTCAAACCCTACTCCGTTGACATTCTTCGCATCCTGACGGGCATTTCCCTGATCACGTTGGGCGCCGCGGAAAAGCTGTTTGGCGCGATCATGGCGGAAAGCTTCTTGGCGGAATACCGGTGGAACTTCATGCAGGCCTTGGGGCTCGAGTTCTTCACCGACCGGCTCTTTGCGCTGTCTGCCGGTTTCATCGAGGTGGTGTTTGGCGTGATCATGGTACTGGGCACCACCACGCGACTGAACGTGTTGGCGTTTTCGATCGTGCTCTTTGCTTCAAACGTATTGTTCCTGATCCAGGGGGAAAATGAGGCGGCGATGGTCGAATTTATTGGCCACATGCCGGTGATCGGAGTGGCGCTGATCCTGCTTCTGCTAGGCTCCGGCCAGCGTTTGAAGGTGACGAATTTCCTGCCGAACCAGCGCGTCAACACCAATGTCAAAACCGTGAGCGTGCCAAACGATGTCTAGCATTTCGTTGCGTCTGCCGTATCTGATTTACCTCAGCATCGGGTCGGTTTTCCTCGGTGTCCTGATTGCGCCGTTGTTTCGCGATGTGCCTGCTGGCGCGATGCCAGAGATGCAAATGAACGCGGGCAGTCAGCATATGCACACGCGCATCGAGGTCCCCGCCGAGGGTGCACCGACGATAGCGATGGCAATCGACAAGGATCCGACGGGCGGTTGGAACATTATACTCACGCCGGGCAATTTTACCTTCACGCCCGCGGCGGTGAACGGGCCAAACACCCCCAACACCGGGCACGCGCATCTCTATGTCAATGGACAGAAGATGGCGCGGATCTACGGCACCTACTACCACATGCCCGACCTGCCGCCGGGCCAACACGAGGTGGTTGTGGCGCTCAGTACCAATGACCATTCGTTCTATGTGGTCGACGGCGTTCGGATCGAAGCCCGTGCAGACATCATGCAAGGTGAGCCGCCGATTGCCGACGGATGACCGGGCAAGGATCATGAACTTGGAGAGACAGATGGACAAACCGCTCCTAATTATCGGTGCGACGTCGGGCATTGGCAAACTGACGATGGAAGGCGCATTGGCGAGAGGAAAGCCCGTGCGCGCCTTTGCACGGTCGGCGCATGATCTGCAGGACCGTGACCTGTTGGACTGTGTGGCGGGCGATGCGTTAAAGGTGGAAGATGTGGCCGGGGCGCTGGAAGGCGTGGACGCTGTGATCGTCGCGCTTGGCATCCGCGAGCGACTGGCCATGTTATGGGAGGAGGAACGGCTCTTTTCCGACAGCACCGCGATCCTTCTTGATGAGATGAAAAAGGCCGGCGTTTCGCGCCTTTTGGTCGTCACCGGGTTCGGCGCCGGGCGCAGTCGATCGGCCATGAGCGCGATTGAACGGTTGGGCCACGGTGCCGTTCTGGGCCGGGTCTATGCTGATAAGACGCGTCAGGAAGCGCTTGTCGAAGCGAGCGGTACCGACTGGACGATCGCGCGCCCCGTGATCCTCACCAACCGGCCCGCATCCGGCCGCTACAAAGTGCTCGAAGATCCCTCGCAATGGCGCAACGGCCTGATCTCGCGGGCGGATGTCGCGGCCTACCTGCTCGACGCGGCCGAGCAGGGGTGGCACATGCGCCAGGACGTGGTGCTGACGCGCTAGAATGCGGCCTGCGTGGCCCGACGGCTTTGCAGGAACACGATGCCCATCAGCAACAGCAGTGCAGGGATAAAGAACAGCTCCTTGGGTGCGCGATCATTTTCAACCTCGACCCGCGTGATCTGCACAGGGCTGTCACCGTAGAAGTCGTATTCGTTGCCAAGGCTTTCGAAAAACGGGGTTCCGGGGAAGGGTTCCTCCATCGCCAGCACGTCGCCATCAGGCAGCACCAGCAGACCTTGGGCATCCAGCGCGGCGTCGGCGTCTCCCGCCACAGCGGGCAGGGTGATGGTTGTCGGACGCGTGCGACCGGTGTCGAAATCCGGACCTTCAACGACAATGCGCAACTCCTTGCCATCTTCGACATCTGCCATCAGTTCCAGGGCGGCTGGCCCACTGGCCGCGCGGTACTTCTCGCTCACAAAGTCTAGGAAGGCGTCGGGCCGGAACAGCATGAACGCGATGAAGAGCAGCACCACGGTTTCCCACACCTTGGATTTGGCGATGAAGTAGCCTTGGGTCGCTGCCGCAAATAGCAGCATCGCCAACAGGGATATGAAGAAGACGAGCACCGCCTTGGCCAGTCCCACGTCGATCAGCAACAGATCGGTGTTGAAGATAAAGAGGAACGGCAACAGCGCTGTGCGGATGTCATAGGCAAAGCCCTGTACCCCCGTCTGGATCGGGTCACCCCGACTGATTGCAGCGGCGGCATAGGCCGCAAGGCCCACCGGCGGCGTGTCATCTGCCAGAATGCCGAAGTAGAACACGAACAGGTGCACGGCGATCAGCGGAAAGATATAGCCCGCCTGTGCGCCCACGCTGATAATCACTGGCGCCATCAGGGACGAAACAACGATGTAGTTCGCGGTCGTCGGCAGCCCCATCCCGAGGATCAGCGACATGACCGCCACAAGGATCAATAGGATCCAGATGTTGCCGCCCGCAATCACCTCGACCACCTGGCCGATGACCTGATGCGCACCGGTCAGGCTGATGGTGCCAACGATGATGCCCGCCGCACCCGTGGCGACACCGATGCCGATCATGTTGCGTGCGCCAAGGATCAGGCCTTCGACAAAATCCCGCCAGCCCTGGGTCGTGGCACCGCCAAACCCCTGGCCGCGAAACAGCGCCTTGAGCGGGCGATGGGTCAGGGCAACGACGATCATGAAGATCGTGGCCCAGAACGCCGACAGAGACGGCGACAGACGGTCGAGGCTGTCTGTGCGGACCATCAGGTTCCATACGAGGATAAAGATCGGCAGTGCGAAATACGCGCCGCCGAGCAGCGTGGGCGTCAACCGCGGCGCCTCGAGATCGGCGTCCGGATCGTCCATTTCCACGTCCGGGTAGCGCGCCGCGAGGGAAACCAGCAGCAGGTAAAGCACGGCGACAATCGCCACGCCGCCATAAACGCTTTCGGTCATGAACCCGTCCAGTACGCTGCGCAGGCCGATCATCGCAAAGGTGCACGCGCCCAGGAAAATGAAGCCAGACAGGAACAGGATCAGGATCAGCACCGGCCCGATGTGACGGCCCGCCTTTTTCAGGCCCTGCATCTGCATCTTCAGCGCCTCGAGGTGCACAATATAGAGCAGCGCGATGTAGCTGATCACCGCGGGCAGGAACGCGTGTTTGACAACGTCGATATAGGGGATGTTGACGTATTCCACCATCAGGAACGCCGCGGCCCCCATGACCGGTGGGGTCAGCTGACCATTGGTGGAGGACGCGACCTCTACCGCGCCGGCCTTTTCGGCGGGAAAGCCGATGCGTTTCATCAGCGGGATGGTGAAGGTGCCGGTGGTCACGGTGTTCGAGATCGACGAGCCCGAGATCATGCCCGTGAGCATCGACGACAGAACCGACGCCTTGGCAGGGCCGCCGCGTAGCGCGCCCAGCAGTGCCACGGCGACCTTGATGAACCACGACCCGCCGCCCGCGCGATCCAGCAGGGCGCCGAACAGCACAAAGAGAAAGATCATTGTGGTGGACACGCCGAGGGCGACGCCAAACACGCCCTCGGTCTGCATCCAGTAATGCCCAAGCGCCTTTGACAGCGACGCGCCGCCATAGTTCGTGATGTTGCGCGCCCATTCGGAATAGCCGCCAAAAAAGGCAAAGGCGACAAAGGCGCCCGCGATGATGACCAGCGGCAGGCCGAGCGACCGGTAGACGGCGGTGAACAAAACGATCATCCCGATGGACGACATCGCGATGTCCGACGGGCTCCACAAGCCCGGCCGGTCCGCGATTTCGAACCGGAAAACAACAAGGTAGAGACAGGAAGCAACCCCGAGGATCAAAAGCACCCAATCATAGACCGGGATGCGGTCGCGCGGGCTGCTCTTGAACATCGGGAACGCCAGCGTCGCCAGCATGATCGCAAAGGCGAGGTGCACGAACCGGGCTTGCGCCACGATGTTGGCAAAGATGCTGGCCCCGGTCGCCTGAGCCAGCACACCCGGCACCTTGGACGCGATGTACAGCTGGAAAACCGACCAAACGATGCAGGTGCCGATGATCAGATTGGCCTGCCATGCGGCCGCAGGCGCGCGGGCACCGGTGTCGGCTTCGGCAACGAGATCGTCTGCGGTTGTCTCTTGTGTCATGTGTCCCTCGCGCTTTTCGTCAACGCTGCGCGTAAGGGCGCAGTGAGGCAAGGGAAAAATCGCGCAGGGCGGGATATGGTGATGTGCGCGTTGCTTTGTCAGGCAGGCTGGGGAAAGGTGCGGCGCAGACGTCAGGAAAGACCGCGCAATGATCCGTGATCCCGCCTTTTCCGCCCAGGGCCGCTTTTGGCGCGGCAACCTGCACACCCATTCCACGCGGTCCGATGGCGTGGTCGAACCGGCGGAGGTGTGTCGCCGGTACAAGGCGCAAGGCTATGATTTCATTGCTTTGACGGATCACTTCATGGGCGAGTTCGGCTATCCCATCGTCGACACGGAGCCCTACCGGTATGCGTCGTTCACCACCATTCTGGGGGCCGAATTGCATTCGGGCGCCATGGAAAACGGCGAGCTGTGGCACATCCTCGCCGTGGGGTTGCCGCCGGATTTCGCGCCGTCCCACACGCCCGAACGCAAACCGGTACCGGGGCAGGAGAGCGGGCCGGAGATCGCACAGCGGGCGCGGGACGCCGGGGCCTATGTCGCGGTGGCGCATCCGGAATGGAGCGGTATGAGCCTTGACGATGCGCGGTCGATCACCGCAGCACACGCCATCGAGATCTACAATCACGGCTGCCACGTCGCCGCAGACCGGGCGCACGGGTTCTGGCACCTCGACCGCTTGCTGGAAGAGGGACGGCGCCTAACCCTGTGCGCAACAGACGACGCGCATTTCTACGAACCGGATCACTTTGGCGGCTGGACAATGGTCAAGGCCGTCGAAAACACGCCCGAAGCCCTGCTCGACAGTCTAAAAAGCGGACTGAGCTATGCCACCACAGGCCCCGCCATCCACGATGTGGTGTGGGAAGATGACACCGTCACGGTCGAATGCAGCGCCGCGGTGACCATCATGGCGCAGGGACAGGGATCGGCAGCAGTGGGACACCACGGCGAGAGCATGACCCGCGCCACCGTTGCACTGAGCCGCGTGGCAGACAGCCCATGGCGGCGGGTGACCGTGGTTGATGCCGCGGGCAAGCGCGCGTGGTCGAACCCGATCTGGATGGCTTAGCGGCGCTCTTCAAAGCTCTTTTCGATGAAGGTCGGCGTGTGATCGCCGAGGCCCACCACATTGTTCGGTCCGCCGTCATCGCGCCCACGTCCACGTCCGCGACCACCGCGACTGCGTGACCGGGGTTCCGGCTTGGCCTCTTCCGCGGGCTTTGCCGCGTCATCGGCCTTTTGCTGGGGCTTTTCGGACTTCGGCTTGCGCTCTCTCTTCGGCGGCTTGGTGTCATCCGCGTCATCGTTGGGCGCGGATTTCACCGGGCTGTCGAGGCGCGGAATTTCCTTCTGGATCAGCTTTTCAACGGCATCGAACTGCTTTTCATCGCGGGGAATGCAGATGCTGATCGCCTTGCCCGCGCGCCCCGCGCGACCCGTGCGGCCGATGCGGTGCACGTAATCCTCAGGGTGGCCCGGGATGTCAAAGTTGAACACGTGGCTCACCGACGGCACATCAAGGCCGCGGGCGGCGACATCCGAGGCCACCAGAATGCGCAACTCGCCATTGCGGAATTGATCCAGCGTGCGGGTGCGCTGTGACTGGTCCAGATCGCCATGGATCGGGGCGGCATCGTATTTGTACTTTTTCAGTGACTTTGCGACGATATCCACATCCGTCTTGCGATTGCAGAAGATGATCGCGTTGGTCAGAGCCTCACCCTCACCGTCGATCAGGGACCGCAGCACGCTGCGTTTTTCGGATGCCTCGCGATCGCGGCGCGAGCCTTTGAACATGACGACGCCCTGTTCGATCGTCTCGGACGCGGTCGCCTGCCGCGCAACCTCGATCCGGGCCGGATTGCTCAGGAACGTGTTGGTGATCCGTTCGATCTCGGGCGCCATTGTGGCCGAGAAAAACAGCGTCTGGCGGGTGAACGGCGTGAGGCCAAAGATGCGTTCGATGTCGGGGATGAAGCCCATGTCGAGCATGCGGTCCGCTTCGTCCACCACCATCACCTTGACG
Source organism: Pseudomonadota bacterium (assembly GCA_038532285.1). Taxonomy (GTDB): domain Bacteria; phylum Pseudomonadota; class Alphaproteobacteria; order Rhodobacterales; family Rhodobacteraceae; genus Tateyamaria. Next base: position 16,603 of record JBCBAV010000001.1, read on the forward strand.
TCCGACAGGATCAGCTTGCCGCGCTCAAAGTGGTCGAGCAGACGACCCGGTGTCGCAATCAGCACGTCAACGCCCTTGTCGATGGCTGCGTCCTGTTCCTTGAAACTGACGCCACCGATCAGCAGCGCCTTGGTCAGCTTCACATGTTTGGAATAGGTGTCGAAGTTTTCGGCCACCTGGGCGGCCAGTTCGCGTGTGGGGCACAGCACGAGACTGCGGGGCATGCGCGCCCGGGCGCGCCCACGGGCCAGCGCCGTGATCATCGGCAACGTAAAACTGGCAGTTTTACCGGTGCCGGTCTGCGCGATGCCCAGAACATCACGTCCTGCCAGTGCTTCGGGAATAGCGCCCGCCTGAATGGGGGTTGGGGTGTCGTATCCGGCCTCTTCAATGGCCTTGAGAACTTTGGGATTGAGATCCAGATCGCTGAATTTTGTCATGTACGTCCGTGGGTTGCGGACGCATCTTTGGCCCGCCGTGTCAATATGTGCTGGCCCGGCTGGCCCTGGGGGGCAATACCTGCCCCGACACTGCGGCGCTGATAGCAGGTGCGGCGACCCCCGTCAAACTGGTGAATAATCGGGGAAATGTCGCGACAGCGGCGCGTCTGTATCGAGTGGAATCAGGCGGAGGAGGCCGTGCTCTTGCAGCGTGCTGCGTAATGCGGCGCTGTCGCCGATCACCTCATCAAAAAAGGCGCGCAATCCACGCTCGCCCGCGTCTGTATAGATGCCGGTCAGCAGGTCGTGAAGGCGCACGCCATGCTCGCCGCGGGCGGGTTTTATGTCGGGCCGATAGGAACCGCTTTGCAGCCGGAACTCGAACGCGGCGCGCCATGCATCCCAGGATGCGGCATGAACATGGGCCACGTCGCAGTCCGGCATCTCGGTGCCATCGCCCAGCGTTTCGCCATGTTGAAAGGCGTTGTGAATGCGCAATTCGATGTCGGGCAAACCGGTGCGCAAAAAGATCTTTCCGGCCACGTGGCTCATGAACCCGCCGCGCAGGTGGCGGCCAAAAGTCGGGTATAGGGTTTCGACCAACCGTTGGCGGTTTGGGCCGGGGGAAATGAACGCCTTGAAGGCTGTACCGTCGCCGCCTGCCAAGGCTTCCGTCGGGCGGCAGCGCAGGTATTGCGTGGTGGAAGGCGCCGCAGACAGACGTTTATCCAACCGCTGCTGCGGAACGAGGAATTCGTCAACGTCCATGTGGATCAGCCAATCCACATCCGCGCTGCGACAATAGGCTTGGGTGGCGTTCACGCTCTGGCGCACCTGGTGCTTTTTCGGGCGCGGCCCGCCCAGCTTGCGCCAATGCGCATCATCACAGACACGCACGCGGATTTTCGGATGCGCCTTGAGTGCGCGATAGGCGTCCGCGTTACCGTTATCGAGGAAAATGTGCACCCGGTGTGCCCCCAGTTCCAGATGGTAGGCGGCAAACCTCAGGATCTGTTCAGCAGGTGCAAGGATCGTGGACGCAATGCCCCAAGTGGTCACGTGAGCCTACCCATCTCTCCGAAGTGCCGCGCCACCTTGGCGTCGAGGTCGAGCGTTTCGCTGCGCAGTTTTCCATGTTGACGCAGAAGATCAAGCCGTTTGGCCGTGGGCGCGCTGAGCTCTTCGAAAAAGGCGCGCAACGCGTCATCGCCCTCGGCCATCAGTGCGCGGATCAGATGCCCCTTCTTGTTCGGCGTGCCGTGACGATCATGGTAGCTGCCTTTGTCCAGCCGGTACGCCATGTGGCGCAGGAATGTCTCGTAATCCGGTGCGTGGGCGTGACCCAGTTCGAAACCCTGGAGCTCGATCCCGCTTTGCAAGGCTTCGCCGCGGTGGCGCAGCGCGTGAATGCCCAACTTAACGCCATCAAGCCCGACCCGGGCAAAACACTTGGGTGACTTTGTCCCGATAAAACCACCCGATGCGTAAGCGCCGAATTCGGGAAAGATGACGCGTCGCAGCTGTTTCTTCGTCATGCGTTTGAAATGATACGGGTCGCCGTTGCATGCCATCATCTCGACCGGCGGGATATTGATGTGGGTAACATCGCCGGGCGCGGTTGCAAGCAGATCAGGGATCCGGCGCGGCGGCAAAAGGAATTCATCGACATCAATGTGCGCCAACCAATCCAGCCGTGTGCTGCGATACACGCGCGAGGCATTGTAAAGCTGGCGCATCTGATGCGTGGCTGTCGTACGCTCTGTGCGCCCCTCCCAATACGCCGCGTCACATTGCACGAACCGCACGCGCGCATGGGCAAGCGTCTGCGCAATCTTCGGGTCTGGCACGTCGAGATGCACCACGATCCGGTGCGCGCCAAGGTCGAGATGATAGGCGAGAAAGCGGGCGATCTGATCCACCGGTGCCTTGACCGTCGACACGATGCCCCAGCGCAGTCTCAAAGGGTCCGTTTCGACCGGCTGAGGCACTGCGACGGTCAGACCATCATCTCCTTGGTCGCGCTCAGCGTGACATCGGGGTAATCGCGCGCCACGCGATCAATGTCCCACTGCAGGCGGGTGAGATAGACGATGTCGCCGTCATGGTCGTGGCTGATGTGCTGCTTATTGGCGTTGGCAAAGGCCTCAACCGCGGGCTTGTCACCGCTGACCCACCTTGCGGAGGTGAATTGCGACGCCTCGAAACGCACGGGCAGGCCATATTCCAGTTCGATCCGGCTGGCCAGCACCTCGAATTGCAACTGGCCAACAACGCCGACGACAAAGCCGGACCCGATCGAAGGTTTGAAGACCTTGGCCGCGCCTTCTTCGGCAAATTGCATCAGCGCCTTTTCCAGGTGTTTGGCTTTCAGTGGGTCCCCGGCGCGCACGCCTTGCAACAACTCGGGCGCAAAGGATGGAATGCCTGTCACGCGCAGGGTTTCGCCTTCGGTCAGCGTGTCGCCGATGCGCAACTGGCCGTGGTTGGGAATGCCGATGATATCGCCGGCCCAGGCCTCTTCGGCCAGTTCGCGGTCCGAAGCGAGGAACATGACCGGGTTGCTGATCGCCATCGGTTTCTTGCTGCGCACGTGGGTGAGTTTCATGCCGCGTTTGAAATGGCCCGACGCCATGCGGACAAATGCGACGCGGTCGCGGTGCTTGGGGTCCATGTTGGCCTGCACCTTGAAGACGAACCCGGCGACCTTCTTTTCCTCGGGCAGGATCTGACGCGGCTCGGCCGATTGAACCTGCGGCTGTGGCCCAAACCCGGCGATCCCTTCCATCAGTTCCTTGACGCCAAACGAATTGATCGCGGAGCCGAACCAGATCGGGGTCAATGTCCCGTCAAGCAGCGCCTGAGGGTCAAGCGGGGGCAGCAATTCGCGCGCCATCTCGACCTCTTCGAGCAGTTTATCCAGCAGATGCGCAGGCACGTGCTCGGCCAGTTTCGGGTCGTCAAGGCCCGCGATCTCGATGCTTTCGGCGACCTTGTTGCGGTCGGCGCGGTCCATCAGTTCCAGCCTGTCGCGCAGGATATCGTAACAGCCGATAAAGTCGCGCCCCATGCCGATGGGCCACGAGGCCGGTGTCACATCGATGGCCAGGTTTTCCTGGATCTCGTCGATGATCTCGAACGTGTCGCGGCTTTCGCGGTCCATCTTGTTGCAGAATGTCAGGATCGGCAGGTCGCGCAGGCGGCATACCTCGAACAGCTTTTGGGTCTGGCTTTCCACACCCTTGGCACCGTCGATCACCATGATCGCGGCATCCACGGCTGTGAGCGTGCGATAGGTGTCCTCGGAAAAGTCGCTGTGGCCGGGGGTGTCGACAAGGTTGAACCGGAAACTACCGCCGGCGCCGGCGAAATCGAACGACATGGCCGAGGCCGACACGGAAATCCCGCGGTCCTTCTCCATCGCCATGAAATCCGAACGCGTGCGCCGCGCCTCGCCCTTGGCGCGGACCTGTCCGGCCATCTGGATCGCGCCGCCGAACAGCAGGAATTTCTCGGTCAGTGTCGTTTTGCCCGCATCCGGGTGCGAGATGATCGCAAAAGTGCGGCGGCGGGCGATTTCGGGTGGCAGTTCGGGGCGGTTATCCAACATGCGCGCCGTATATGTCAGCCCGTTTCGGTCTGCAATTGCTCAGCGCATCACCCATCTCCCAGAGCGATCGCGCTTAGGTGGGCTGTATCTACGTATTGGGTCATCGACGCGACCTTTCCGTCGCGCATGCGCATGAAATCCACGATGTCGGTTTCTGTTTGCCGATCAGTGGGCAAGTGTCGCACGGTCAAGGTATATCGCGTGATCAACAGGTCGTCGGAGACGACAATGTTGTGGAAGACGACATTGATCCACGACCATGTGCTGGTCAGGTGCTGTGCCAAAGCTGTGAAGTCATCCGTTTTTTCGTGCCGCGCAGCAATAGAGGTCGCGCGGCACTGCCCGCTGATGCAGAACTCCGGCTGGTCGACAAAAAACTCCATGATAGCTTCTGCATCATTGCTTTTTCTGACGTCGTGAAAGCGTGCGACAAACGTTTCGGCATCCGACTGGTCCATGATGCTGCTCCCGTATTTGAACTGAAAAACACCGTATCTGTATTTCGCATTCTCGCCTGTGCGGCAGTACGTGATCAAGCCGCAACTGCGCGGCCTGCCCACGGTGCGCATCGAAGTACTGTCAATTTCTGACAGGAGTGTTTGCGATAGTGGGCCTGTCAGCAAGGAAAGGAACAGACCATGTCACTCAATGAAATTGCCAATCAATTGGTCGAAGGTTGCCGGGGCGGCACGCCGGAGGACAACTTGGATGCGCTCTATGCGCCTGATGCCGTATCGGTGGAGTCGATCGATAATGGCATGGGCCGCGAAGCGTTGGGGCTGGACGCGATCAAGGGCAAGCATGCCTGGTGGGACGCCAATTTCGAGGTGCTGGACGGTACGATCTCGGATCCGATGCTGCATGGCGATGACCGCTTTGCGGTGATCTTCGAGATGAAGGCCAAGCACAAGGAGAGCGGTGAAGTCAGCGACATGAAAGAGGTCGCGATCTATCACGTCGCCAATGACAAGATCGTGCGCGAGGAGTTCTTTTACAGCGCATAATCCAAATCACGGCGCAGGCCGGAACGCTCCCGCAACCGGGGGCGTTCATTTGGTTATGGTGGCCAAATCAGCGGGCAGAGGCGCGCCGCAATACTTCGGCCACGTCGGGCCGGTCCAGCAGCGCCTCGGTCACGTCCAGTTCCGCCATACCCGATCCGGTGTGACGGTTCAGCAGCGCGCGCACCTCATCGGGCACAACAGGTTGCGTGCGGGTGTCGATCAGCATCGACTCTGCGGCAATCCCTTCGGCATAGATGATCTGGTGGCTGTCAAACAGCAGTTCGAAATAATCGACAAAACCACCATCCTGCACTGTGACGGTATCGCCGTTCAGAAGGTGGCGTGCCTTGATCAGCAGCTCGGACCGCCCCGCGCCCAATTTGTCCGAACGTTGGTAGATGAACAGGCGGTGATCGCCCGACACCAACAGGTCATGGGCATTGTTCAAAGTGCCAGCTGCAATCCGGATGGGTGCAAAATCACCAGTGGCACGGACAGTCGATTGCCCGATCCAGCGCACCTCTTGCACGCCGTCATACCGGGTGAGCACCCGATCACCGACCCGCAGGTCTTCTATTGGGGTCTGCGCGCCCGAAGCCATGGTGATATGCGTGCCACGGGTAAATCGCGCGCTGGCAAGGTGTGCGAATTTCGCGGCGGCACCTTTGGCATCTATTCCCACCAAGGCATAAGGTATGCGCGGCAAAAGCTGTGCGAGCGGCAACAGATATACCTGATCCACATGCCCGGCGTCATCCACCTGCACGAGAACCAGCGCGTCAATCACAACACCGTCCGGCGGCATCAGTGTGATCGCGCAATCGAGGTGGATATCTGCCCCGGGTGTGCCAACCGCGCTGTTGCCGGCGACCGACATGCGCCCGGCCTGACTGATCCGTATCGTCAGACGCGTTGGCGTTGCGGCGTAGGTGAGCGTATAGACATCGTCCAGCATCAGATCGTCGCCAAATGCGAGCGCATCGCCGAGGTTGGCGCCGTCCGACACCACAAATGCGTCACCCGGATAGACGGGCAGGCTTTGACTGGGGCCAGAGGCGGGTTTGCTCATGATCTGCTTCTTGCTGTGCTTGGGTCTCCAGTAGATAAGAAATGTGTCACCGTTCGGTCAACGGTCCGGCGATTTGCTGGCGCTTTTGCTGGTCACCGCCGGACCCGCAGGCTAGGTGTCGCGCGTCGGAAAAGAAGGAAAGGGCAGCGCCATGGATTTGGGGATTGCAGGAAAGCGCGCGATTGTATGCGCGTCGTCCAAGGGATTGGGCCTCGGGTGTGCCGAAGCGTTGGCGGCGGCAGGCGTGCATCTGGTGATGAACGCGCGCGGTTCGGAAGCACTGGACGCCTCCGCGGAGGCCATTCGCAGCGCATATGGTGTCGAGGTCACCACTATGGCCACCGATGTGACAACCGCTGACGGGCAAGCGGAACTGGTCAATGCGGCAGGCAACGCCGACATCCTCGTCAACAATGCAGGCGGCCCACCGCCGGGTATGTGGATGGACTGGGACCGCGATGATTTCATTGCCGCACTCGATGCCAACATGCTGGCGCCCATCGCGCTGATCAAGGCGCTGGTGCCGGGCATGATGGACCGTGGCTGGGGTCGGGTGGTCAACATCACCTCGCAATCGGTCAAAGCACCGATCCCGGTGCTGGGGCTGTCAAACGCGGCGCGCACCGGGCTCACGGGCTATGTCGCCGGGACCTCGCGGCAGGTTGCGGGCAGCGGTGTGACGATCAACAACCTTTTGCCGGGGATTCACGCCACCGACCGCGCCGACGCGCTGGATGGGGCCGTGGTCGACGCCCAGGGCATCACGCTCGAAGAGGCGCGGGCGCAACGCGCGGCCACGATTCCGGCAGGCCGCTATGGCACGCGACAGGAATTCGGGGCGGCCTGCGCATTTCTGTGTTCACAGCATGCGGGCTTTATCGTTGGTCAAAACCTGCTGCTCGACGGCGGTGCGACGGTGGCCACGATCTAGTGGGCACGATCTAATGGCGAGGGCACCGGCCAATTTTTCGCTCAAGGACCAGCTGTTCAACGTCGAAACGCTGGGGCAGCTGGGGCGCGAATATGCTGCCGTGCTGCCCGGTTTTGATGCGAATGCATTTACAGAACTTGCACTCGCAGGCGTAGCGGATCGATCCTTGCTGGCCTGTCTCGACTGGTTTGCTGACTGTCTCGAGCAACATCTGGCCAGGGATTTTCCGACCATGGCGGATCAGCTTGAGGCGGCGATGGCGCCGCCGCTGGATCCGTCCAGAAACGATGATGATTTCGGCCAGTTCATCCATGCGGTGCCCGGTGTTTTGGCCGTGCGCCATGGTCTGGAACACCACCGCGACCGCGCGCTTGATCTGCTGCATGCCGCAACGCAACGCTTTTCGATGGAGTTCTACGTTCGGCGGTTCCTTGACCGTTGGCCGGACACCACGTGGGCACGGCTGGAGCACTGGGCAGAGGACGACAATTACCACGTTCGCCGGTTGGTGAGTGAGGGGACCCGGCCCAAATTGCCCTGGGCCGGTCGAATAGAACTGGCGCCAGGGGCGGCGATGCCTCTGCTTGACCGGCTCTATGCCGACCCGACACGCTATGTCACACGGTCTGTTGCCAACCACCTCAATGACATTGGCAAGTCGGATCCGGATCGGGTCCTGGACGCCCTGGCACGCTGGCGCGATGCGGGCGGGCAAGCGGTCAAAGAGCTTGACTGGATGGCCCGACACAGTCTGCGTACGATGGTCAAGGACGGGCATCCGCGCGCGCTGGCGCATTTGGGCTATGATGCCAACGCACCTGTTGACGTGCAGGTGACGCTTGATGCCCCGCAGGCGCGGATCGGCGCTGCCCTGAACTTTGAGGTGACGCTGGTGGCGCCCGCGCGCACGCCCGTCGTCATCGACTATCGCATCCGATTTGCAAGACCGGGCAACCGCACCGGCGAAAAGGTTTTCAAACTGAAAACCACGACGCTGGCTGCAGGCACACCCCTGACCGTGCGCAAAAGTCACAAGATGAAAGCCGCGGCGACAACATTTGAACTGCACCCCGGACCGCACATGCTGATCCTGCAAGTCAATGGCTCGGACAGGGCTGAAGTCCCGTTCGACCTGTTGCGTGCCTCGCTTGCAGGGACCGGGCGTGGCTGATACGTGCCCGAGTAAAGTACTAGGGTATAGAGGCGGATGACAGCAACACGGCTGGAGATCAACGGGCTGACCCGCAGCTTTGGCGGGCGGCGTGTGGTGGACGATCTGTCGTTGAGCATCGAGGCCGGGCAGGTGACCTGCCTGCTGGGGCCTTCGGGCTGCGGCAAATCCACGACCCTGCGCATGGTTGCCGGGGTAGAGACAGCGGATGCTGGCACCATTCAAGTCGATGGCACCCTGATCTGCGACGGCGCCCGTGGCCTGTCACCCGAAGACCGTGGCGTCGGGCTTATGTTTCAGGATTTTGCCCTGTTCCCGCATCTGAGCGTCGCCGACAACGTGGCATATGGCCTGAAAGGCGGGCGCGCCGAAAAAAAGGTGCGGGTCGGCGAAATGCTCGAGCGGGTGCGCATGGACCGCTTTGCCGGCGCGTATCCGCATCAGTTGTCTGGGGGGGAACAACAGCGCATCGCCCTGGCGCGCGCGTTGGCGCCCCGGCCACGCGTAATGCTGATGGACGAGCCGTTTTCCGGCCTCGACAACCGGCTGCGCGATGGCATCCGGGATGAAACGCTGGCGCTGCTCAAGACCGAGGACACCGCCGTTCTGCTGGTGACCCACGAGCCAGAAGAGGCCATGCGCATGGCCGATGAGATCGCGCTCATGCGCGACGGCAAGATCATTCAGCACGGCGCGCCCTATAACGTCTACACCCGGCCCGCGGACCAACAGGCGATGGGCTTTTTCAGTGAAATCAACCGATTGAACGCCATAGTGCAGGGCGCGCTGGCGGATACGCCGCTGGGCAAGTTTCTGGCGCCCGGGGTGCCCGATGGCACCGCTGTCGAGATCGCGTTTCGCCCGCAGCACGTGCGAATCGACTTTGACCGGTCTGGTCAGGGGCCTGCGCCCACGGAACACGAAGGCGAGGCCGCCCGCGCCGAAGTGGTGCGCGCCCGTTTCCTGGGCCATGAAAGCCTCGTGGTGTTTCGCCTGCGCGATGGCGGCGCCGAGGTCCGCGTCACCGTACCGGGTGTGTTCCTGCCCCCGGCGGGCCGGGCCATGTGGTTGCGTGTGCCGCGCAATCGCTGTTTCGTGTTCTCTTGAACCGGCTTTTTTAAAAATGCGCGCCTGCAGCGCACGACATATTTTGTTTGGGACGGCTTCAAGCTGACCCAGTCATCGGTCAGGGTTGGGCGGTGTAGTCCTGCAGGCGCTTGCCCGGTTCGTCGACGAACATTTCTGGCAGCGCTTCGGCGCGGGTGATCAGGTCGACCCGGAACACGCGAAATGCGGCGCGCCATTCGCACCACGTGGTCAGGGTCCAGACCCGGCCCCAGTATTCAAGGTGCAATGGGCGGACGGTGCGGGTCGTGCTGTTGTCCCGGTCCTGTCTATAGGTCAGGCGCAGTTTCTGCCGCGCCCGTATGGCGGCGCGCAGGGTACCCATGTGCGAGGCACCGCGGGCGGCGTCGGCAAATGGATACGTGGCGAATGTCCAGTGTTCCGCGTCAGCGATGCCGCGTTCGGGCAAGACTGTGTCCAGCTTGGCCGCAAAGCTGAGGGCGGCGGTTTTCAGCGTGTCATCAGAGGCTTCGCTGACAATTGCGAGCCCAAGGTTCAGTGCCTCGAGCTCATCCGGGGTCAGCGTCAGCGGCGGCAGGCTGATGGCGCCGGTGATCCTGTAGCCTTCTCCCGGCGTGCCAACCACTGGAACGCCCGAGCTTTGCAGTGTGTCCATGTCACGGTAGATCGTGCGTTCGGACACGTGCAATTGGCGTGCAAGGTCAGAGGCGCGGTGCAGCGCGCCGTCACGCAACAGGCGGGTCAGGGCAAAAAGGCGGTCGGAGCGAGCCATTCCTGACAATAACCTGTCAGGAGTGTGGGGGCGAGGCGAATTTTGTACAAAACACCTGCCGTTTTCATCAAATCGCGCGACCGCAGCTCTGGCGCAGAACCCTGTCCGCGGGGCATATGAAACGCGACATCTGAAATGGGAGAGAACCATGGGACTTGGAAATATTGGCCTGCCCGGCATTCTGCTGATCGCGGTTGTGGTGCTTGTGCTTTTTGGGCGCGGCAAGATCGCGGGCCTGATGGGAGAAGTCGGTAAGGGCATCACAAGCTTCAAGAAGGGCATCAACGAAGGCAAGGAAGAGCTGGAAGCCGCCGCTGCTGAAGACGCCAAGGACATCACGCCCGAGAAAGACAAGGACAAGGTCTGATCCATGTTTGATCTCGGTCTGCCCGAGCTGCTGGTCATCGGGATCGTGGCGCTGATTGTGATCGGCCCAAAGGATCTGCCGGTGATGTTCCGCAATGTCGGCCGCTTTGTCGGCAAGGCCAAGGGCATGGCGCGCGAATTTTCTACCGCGATGAATCAGGCGGCGGAAGAATCCGGCGTTAAGGACCTGCAAAAGACGCTGAAAACGGCGACCAATCCTGTGGGCAGCGCCATGGACGGGGTCAAGGACGCAGCCAAGGACTTTACCTCGGCGCTGGATGACGTTGATCCAGACAGTGAGACCGGCAAGCTGGCGGCCAAAAAGGCCGAAGAGCGGCAACAGTTGTCGCGCAAGATAGAAGCCGCCACCGCCCGCAAGGAAGCCGACAAGGCCCGCAAGGAGGCCGAGGCCGCCATCGCGCGGGCCGAGGCGCTTGAGGCCGACATGGCCGACACCGCGAAAGACAAGACATGAGCCAATCGGACGAGATCGAAGACAGCGCCGCCCCGCTGATCGAACATCTGGCGGAACTGCGCACCCGGCTGATCCGGTCAGTGCTGGCATTTATCATTGCGATCACTGTTTTCTTTGTTCCGATCCAAGGCGAGTTCATCGCGGTGCACGTGCTGAATTTCCTGCTGGAACCCATCGTGGACACGCTGCGCAACCTCGGTGATCCGTCACCGACGCTGCAATATACCAGCCCGCAGGAATACCTGTTCACGCTGTTCCGCATATCGATGGTGTTCGGCTTTGCGCTGGCATTTCCCGTGATCGGGTTCCAGATGTGGCGGTTCGTGGCGCCGGGGCTGTACCGGCAGGAAAAGAACGCGTTTTTGCCGTTCCTGATTGCGTCGCCGGTGATGTTCCTGCTGGGCGCCAGCTTTGCGCAGTTTGTCGTGACCCCGTTGGCGATGGCGTTTTTCCTGGGCTTTGCCGATGTGTCGTCGGTACTGGCGATTGTGTTCGGGTCGGGCGACACGCTCCCCGAGGGGACGGCGATTGTCGAAGAGGCGACCACCGACGCGCCCACCATCACGTTTTTCGGCAAGGTCAATGAAAGCCTTGATATCACGCTGAAATTCATCATGGCCTTTGGGCTGTGTTTCCAACTGCCCGTGCTGCTGACGCTGATGGGCAAGGCCGGGCTGGTCAGTACCGAAGGCCTGCGCAACGTGCGCAAATACGCCATGGTGGGGATTCTCGTGCTGGCCGCACTGGTGACGCCGCCCGACGTCGTGACGCAGCTGATCCTGTTCACGGTGGTCTACGGGCTTTACGAGGTGTCGATCTTTCTTGTCGCACGGGTCGAGAAAAAGCGCATAGCCGCGCTCAAGGCCGAAGGGCTTTGGGACGAAGATGACCCGGCCGAGGAAGACGCCAAGCCATGATCGACGATCCGATGGAGCGGATCGCCGAGGCGCTCGAACGCATGGCGCCGGCCCCGCTGGATGCCCCTGACTTTGACAGTGCCAGCGCGTTTGTCTGGCAAACCGGGCCGGATCGGTTGGAGCCTGTGCATCGGGTCAGCAGGATTCCGTTGGACCTGCTGCTTGGTGTGGACCGGTCACGCGATACGCTGTTGGCCAACACCGAACAGTTCGCGCGTGGACTGCCTGCGAACAACGCGCTGCTGTGGGGCGCCCGCGGCATGGGAAAGTCCAGCCTTGTCAAAGCGATACACGGCGCACTTGAGGCACAGCATGGCGCGCTGAAGATCGTGGAACTGCACCGCGAGGATCTGCCGTCAGTGGGGCGCCTGCTGAATTTGCTACGCGCAGCATTGGACAAGCGGTTTGTGCTGTTCTGCGATGACCTGAGCTTCAGTCACGATGACCAGCATTACAAATCGCTCAAGGCGGTGCTGGATGGCGGGATCGAGGGACGGCCCGACAATGTGATCCTTTATGCCACGTCGAACCGGCGCCACCTGATGCCACGCGACATGATCGAAAATGAACGATCATCGGCCATCAACCCGTCCGAAGCAGTCGAGGAAAAGGTATCGCTCAGCGACCGGTTCGGCCTGTGGCTGGGCTTTCATGCCTGCGATCAGGACCAGTATCTGGCGATGATCCGGGGCTATTGCGCCGCCTACGGGGTCCAGATCGAAGACGAGACATTGTGGGCCGAGGCAATCGAATGGCAGGCCACGCGCGGCGCGCGATCGGGCCGGGTGGCATGGCAGTATTTTTGCGATCTTGCCGGACGGCGCGGCGTGGCACTTTAGGCGACCAGCATCTGCCCTTCGTAGGCGCGCAGATACGGGGCCGCCTTGGGGCCGTAGGCAGCCTCGTCAGGCACCAATGACACCACTTCGGCCCGGGTCGCCGGGTGCATCGCGTCCAACGCGACCGTGCCGGGATACAGCGTTTCGCTCCAGATGCCGTGCGCCTCGACCACTTCGTGTGTGTCCATCAGCACGTGGCAATAGGTGATCAGACCTCCCGTAGCGCGAAAGACACCGTCCATGTTCAACAGATCAACGGCGCGCACCAGCACGGCGTCCTGTCCGTAAAACAGCTCGGCGCGCCAGTCACTGAGCAGAATGGCGTGTTGCGGTGACACCAGCAGGTCGCGGTCATTGCCCAGCGTGCCGGCGGTGATGACCACCGGCGCGAGGTCGCCCTGCGCGCTGACCGTCGACGCACCCGTCCAACGGATCGGCAAGGGGCCGTTGGCCGTCAGAACCATGTCGCCCGGGTTTAGCGTTTCGACACGTCGCGGGCCTGTCGGGGTCTCGATTTCGGTGCCCGCGGCAAAACAGACGATTTGCGCGCCCAGATCAAGGTGCGGGGTGCTGGCATCGTTTTCGATGATCCCGCCGATGGTCAGATCGGTATTCGGCGGCGGCATACCGTCCGGAAAAACAAGGAAATACCCGTCTTCGTCATCCGCACCCGCATCGGTGCCATCATTGACGTCGTTGTCATTGTTCAGGTCGACATCAATCACCCCGATGCGCCACGTGGTGGTGCCGTCGGTGACCGTAAACGTATAATCCCAGATGATCTGGCGTTCGGCCCCGTCGACCACCGCCGTTTGTTCCCACGTGCCGCCGATCCGTTCGGGCGCGTCCACGAATTCGTTGGCGTCGTCATCGCCGTTGAACAGCGTTGCGCCGTCATTCTCTTCGACCACGAAATAGGTGGTGTTGCCGGAATAGCTCCAGGTGCCCGTGGGTGCGAACGCATAGTTGTTTGGCGACCCGTTCACCAAAGTCTGCGTGCCACGCAGCGCGAAGGTGTAGGCGTAAAAGACCGGCATAGTTGTGAACCAATCCAAATCGTTTCGTTGGATTGTTTCTGGCAGTGAAACGCGGCCACCTAAGGGCTATACGCTGCCGTTTTAGGAAAATTAGAGGAAAGTTTTAGGCAAATAAGGCGCGCAGGCGGGCAGTGCCGCTGTTTGGCCTCGTTTGGTGCACCTATTCGAGGAACGGCGTGGGGTCGACGCTGTCAAAGCCGTCGCGCACTTCGAAATGCACAAATGCATCGTCCGCGCTGTCGCGCAGGGCCGCGATGGGTTGGCCGCGACCTACGCTGTCGCCCTTGGCCACCTGCACGTCCGCGACATTGGCATAGACGGTCAGCAGATTGTTGTCGTGGCGCACGACGATGATCGGCACGCCTTCGGCGCTTTGGGTGATGGCGGCAACGGTGCCCTCTGCCGCGGCCCCGACAGGTGTGCCGGGTGCCGCCTTGATGTCGATGCCCTCGTTGCGGCCTTTGGCATATGGGCGGATGATGCTGCCGGTCACCGGCAGGGCGAACTGCGCGTTTGACGTGGTGCTCACGTTGCCCACGTCCGCGACGGGTTTTTCAGGCACCGGCGCCGGGGTCGCCGTTGTGGTTTCGTCATCCGGCAGCGCCTCTGTGGCGCTTGGCGGTGTGGGGGTCGGCGAGCCTTGGCCCGGTGCGGTGGTTGCGTCGGGATCGCGCGGCTTGGGTGCCGCGACGCGGGCCACGGGGATCAACAGGAATTGCCCCTCGCGCACGGCGAAATCAGCGCCAAGCCCGTTCCATTCGGCCAGCGATTTGGCGGGCACGTTGTAAAGTCGCGCGATGGTAAAGGCGGTTTCGCCCCGTTCGACCTTGTGCCGGATCGGTTCCTGTCCGGTTTGTGGCAGTGCCACGCGCTGCACCGGTTCGCTGGCGGGCGTTGGGGCCGCTTTGTCAATGGCGTTGCCTGCAAGCGTTGTCACGTCGACCGACGGCGGCCGGATCGGACCGGTGGCGCTGGCACCGGTGGCGGGCGAGGGTTCGGACACGCGACGGGGCAGGGCGATCACTTCACCCGCGCGCAAGGCGACGTCACGAGAGATTCCATTGAAGCGGCCAAGTTCGTCCGCAGGCAGACCGACACGGCCCGCCACGTCCGACAGCGTGTCGCCACGGCGTGCCACGGCAACCTGAAAATTCGGGTATGAAATGATGCCGCGATCGTCCGGGCGCGGGCGGTCTTCGGTTGCGGTCTGCGCCGCCTGGCTGGTGGAAAACCCGCCCGACAGTCCGCGCAGGTCGAAATCCAGCGGCTCGGTGCAGGCGGAAATCAGCGCAAGGCTGC
This sequence comes from Pseudomonadota bacterium, assembly GCA_038532285.1. GTDB lineage: Bacteria > Pseudomonadota > Alphaproteobacteria > Rhodobacterales > Rhodobacteraceae > Tateyamaria. The sequence goes on from JBCBAV010000001.1 coordinate 31,616, forward strand.
AGCTTGACAGGATCAGCGGCACGCGCCGGGGCAACACTTGGGGCATCTGCTTCGTCCTCTTCCGGCGCCCATTTACAGGGTTTTTTCCGGTTGCGAGGCTTTTACACCAAATTCACTCTTTGCCCAAGCCCTCGAGCAGTGGGACAAACCGGACCTCGCGCAATTCATCGTAATCCACACCTTTCTCGTGCTTGCGCACGCGGATCAGGCTTTGGACCTGATCGGATTGACCGACGGGCAACACCATGACGCCGCCGACCTTGAGTTGGGCCAGCAGCGGGCCGGGCGGGTCTTCGGCGGCAGCGGTGACGATGATGCGGTCAAACGGGGCCTGATCCGGCAGCCCGTGACTGCCGTCGCCCGTCATGGCGGTGATCGTATGCAGATCCAGACCATCAAAGATCGCGCGCGCCTCGCGCACGAGCCGACGGTGGCGGTCGATGGTGTAGACCCGGCGGGCCAGCTTGGCCAATATCGCCGCTTGATAGCCTGATCCGGTGCCGATCTCGAGCACCTTGTCGCGCGGGGTGACCTGCAGCGCCTGCGTCATCAACCCGACGACAGAGGGTTGCGAGATGGTCTGACCACAGGCGATGGGCAGCGGCATGTCCTCATAGGCGCGCTCCGCAAAGAGGCCGCGCACAAAGGGGCCGCGGTCGATCTCTTCCATCGCTTGCAGGACGGCGCTGTCCGTCACCCCGCGCGAGCGCAGGGCATAAAGGAACTGCATCTTGCGCGTGGCGAGATCGTCGTCGCTCATCTGGCGATGCTTTCGAGGGCGGCCAACTGGTCATGGGCGGTGAAATCCGCGCGCATCGGCGTAACCGAGATATAGCCGTCAAGGTTGCGGTCCACGTCCGTGCCGGGCGCTGTGGTGGCCTGCTGATTGCCGCCCCGCACCCACAGGAACTGCCGACCCGAGGGCGATTGGGTTGCTTCTGTGTGAAAGCCAAGGCCCGGGCGCAGGCCCTGCGGCACCACTGCGATGCCCTTGACATCGGCGGCCAGCACGGGCGGAAAGTTGACGTTGTAAAACAGCTGGTAGCCATCCTGATCCTTTGGATTGGCATCAAGGATGCGGCGGATCACCTCGGCGCCATGTTCCGCCGAGGCTTCGAACGGGTGGTTGGCGCCTGCGTTGCGCGGCCCGTAGAACTGCGACAAGGCGATGGCGGGCACGCCTTGCAATGACCCTTCGATCGCGGCACCGAGCGTGCCCGAATAGAGCGCGTTTTCCGCCGAGTTGTTGCCGCGGTTCACGCCCGACAGGATCAGGTCCGGTGCGCCCGGCAGCACCTCGTGTAGGCCGGCGAGCACGCAATCTGCGGGGCTGCCTTCGACCGCGACGCGGCGGTCGCCGATCTGCTGGATCATGAACGGGCGGGCATAGCTGATGCAGTGGCCCACGCCGGACTGTTCAAACGCGGGAGCCACAACCCAGAGGTCGTCTGACAGCGTGGCGGCGATCTCCTCCATCACGCTGAGCCCGGGGGCCGAGATACCGTCGTCATTGGTGATGAGAATGCGCATGTGATGCCCCTTTTGAACTTAGTATGAGGCGTGCGCACCTGTGGCAACGGGGGTATGGCGCAGGCTAGGCGTTTTTGGGCAGAAGCCGCGCGGGCGTGGCGTGGATGCCGCAAGGGTGTGGGGATAGGGATGCGCTGCAGTTGCCATCCGCAGGCCCGGTTGTGCGTTCGGGAGCCTCCGGCGGAGGTATTTTTGGCCAGAAGAAGACAGGGCGGTCCGCGCCGTAATCAGAGCGGCAGGGCGGCTGTGATCTTTTGCGCTTCGGCGGTGATGTCCGACAGGGTGCTGCGATCCTCGCCGGGGAAGAAGCGGGCGCGCGTGGCGGTGGGCATGGGGGCCGGGGTGGCGATGTGGACGTGCGGGCCGGTGTTGGCGGTCTCTGCCTGCCAGCTGCGCGCCAGCGCGATCTGTGCGGCCTTGGTGGCGCCGTAGGGGCCAAAGAATTTCTGTCCAGCGCGCGCGTCGTCGAAAAACAGTGCGTGGCCAGCCTCGCCCAGCAGCGGGGCGACATAGGTGATCAGACGCGCGGTGGCGGTGACGTTGCAGGTCACGGATTTTTCCATGTCCTTTGCATCGACCATCGGCGCGGGGGCGAGGGGGGCCGCGTGGATGGCGGCATGGGCCCAGAGATCGAGGCTGCCCCAGCGATCGAAGATGCCGCGGCACAGCGTCTGCATCGCGCCGTCTTCGGTGATGTCCATCGGGGCCAGCGTGGCGGCACCGCCTGCGGCCTTGATCGCGTCATCCAGCTCTTCGAGCGCGCCGGTGGTGCGACCCACCGCGATGATGTGGTGTGTGGGCGCAAGGGCGAGCGCCATGGCATGGCCAAGGCCGCGCGAAGCGCCGGTGATGAGGGCAGTTTTTGTCATTGGGGGCGTTTGCCTTGTGAACGAGGGCGGGTCAAGCGGACAGCACGCCTGCGCCCGGTTTGCGTCCAACTGGTGACGCATTGTGCGGGCAGTGAGATCGGAAACCGAGGGAGTGAGTGATGCGGAATATTGAGGATGCGGCGGCAGCACTTGAGGCGCATGGCACAGAGACGCCGGAATGGCTGGAGCGGGCGGTGGATCGTACGAAAGGTGTTCCGGTGTTGGCCGGATTCACCAAGAACGTGATGATGCTGTGGCACCTGCGCGTGTTCTACACGACCACGCGCATTGCCGGGTTCTGCGGTGTCACCAACCGCGCGCTGTTCAATGCGGCCGTAACCCCGCTGTTGTGCGCTGTTGGTGTTGCGATGATGGTTGTCTTTGGCGTTTTGGACACGTTTTGGACCATGGCAGCGGGGTTTCCCAATGTGCCTGCGCTGTTCTGGGGCTTTGTCCTGCTGTTTGTTTACATGATCGTGGAGGGGCTGGCGGCGCTGGTCACCTCGGTCGCGATCTTGCACGGCACCTATGACCACGCGTGCAGCGGCGTCGCGCCGGATCATCATTTCGACGTTCGGGGGCTGCGTTTTCCGCGCGGGCGCAACGTGTTTTCGCCCAAAGGCTGACTACTCGGCGGCCTTCATCCGGAAACCCTGTTCCAGCATGTCCACCGGATCAATCGGATAGTCGCCGGTGAACACCGCGTCGTAGTATGCGGGGGCGTCGGTGTCGCGGCCTTCCTTGATGCCGAGCGCGCGGTAGAGACCGTCGATGCTGACGAATTTCAGGGAATGAACGCCGAGGTAATCGCGGATCTCGTCTTCGGACATTCGGGCGGAGATCAGGTCTTCGCGCCGGGGCAGGTCTACGCCAAAGAAACAGGGCCACATGACGGGCGGCGAGGTGATGCGGTAGTGGACCTCAGCGGCACCCGCTTCGAGGATCATGTCCTTGAGCTTGCGGGTCGTGGTGCCGCGCACGATGCTGTCGTCGACGAGGATCACCCGCTTGCCTTTGACCAGGTGGCGGTTGACGTTGAGTTTCAGGCGCACGCCCATGTTGCGGATCTGTTCGGTGGGCTCGATGAAGGTGCGGCCCACGTACTGGTTGCGCACGATGCCCATCTCGAACGGGATGCCGGATTGCTGGGAATAGCCGATGGCCCCGGGGGTGCCGCCGTCGGGCACAGGGCAGACCATGTCGGCCTCCACCGGCGCTTCGCGGGCCAGTTCGCGGCCAATCTCGCGCCGGACCTCGTAGACCGATTTGCCGCCTAGAATGCTGTCGGGGCGGCTGAAATAGACGTATTCAAAGATGCAGGGCTGGGGGCGCACCGGCTCGAACGGGCGGTAGCTCATCACGTGCCCTTCGGAGATCACCACCATCTCGCCCGGTTCTATCTCGCGTACGAACTCGGCGCCGATGATGTCGAGCGCGCACGTCTCGGACGACAGGATCATCGCCTCTCCCAACTGGCCCAGCACAAGGGGCCGGATGCCCAGGGGATCGCGCACGCCGATCAGTTTGGTGCGGGTCATGGCGACGATGGAAAACGCGCCCTCGACCTGGCGCAGGGCCTCTTTCATTCGGTCGGGGATGGTGCGGCCCATGGACCGTGCCATCAGGTGGATGATGCATTCGGTGTCCGAAGACGACTGAAAGATCGAGCCGCGTTCGATCAGTTCGCGGCGCAGCTGGTTGGCGTTGGTGATGTTGCCGTTGTGGGCAATCGCCGCCCCACCCATGGCAAATTCGCCAAAGAACGGCTGCACGTCGCGGATCGCGGTCTGGCCCTTGGACCCGGCAGTGGAATAGCGCACATGCCCGATGGACAACGGGCCGGGCAGCGTTTTCATCACCGATTGCGAGGTGAAGTTATCACGCACATAGCCAAAGCGGCGGGCCGAGTTGAACCCGTTTTCGGGGTCGTGGGCGACGATGCCGCCCGCCTCTTGACCGCGATGTTGCAGGGCGTGCAGGCCAAGGGCCACGAAGTTTGCCGCATCCTGCGCGCCGATCACGCCAAAGACGCCACATTCTTCGCGGGGGCGATCATCATCGTCGCGAAAGGGGTCGGTCGGCGGGGGCGTGTCGGCCGGTGTTTCGGACAATGGGCAGCTCCGAATCCTTAACGAGGGTACCCGGGGTTTAGCAAGCCGCAGGGGCGCTGTCACGACGCGATCACGTGTGTCCGACCGGGGGTCAGGCGGCGCTGGCGTAATGACACCAGACGGCGGCCTCTGCTGCCGACAGGCTGGGCGCAACGCTGCTGCCAAAGCAAGCGCCCATCGGTGCCAGCGCATTGCGCACGACCGTGTCAAAACTGGCAAGACACAGCGGATCGAGAAACAGGCTTTCAGCGGGTGTGCCGTTTGCGATCAGCAATTGATGATCGGCAAGCAGCACCTGGCTGTAGGTGACCCGTGCTGCGGGTGTGACCGTGACGCCCGGCAATCCGATCAGATCCCGTGCCGCCACCAACACGGCGCCCGCCCCGAAAAGCAGTTCCGTCGCGCCATCCGAGATCATCAGGCGCTGGGCCTGTGATACAACCAACGGGGCAGAGTTGCCCAATACGCCAGTGCCGACCGTAACCGGTGTGTCATGGCCATATCCCATCACGTCGATGTGGTTGATCCACGCGACGGGTTGGGCGCCTGCGTCGAGGGTCTGCACCAGATCACCGGCCTTGAGCTGCGCAAGCGGTACATTGCCCTTGGGCGTGGCCAATCGGGTGCCCGGACCGAAACAGGCGATCTGACCGGGGCGGCATGGCGCGGTCTCGGCCGGGTGAAGCGCCACGACGTTGCGCGCACCATTGCCCGGGGCCGGATCTCCTTCGCCGGCGCGGCGGTGCACCGGTTGCATGAGACTGAACAGATTGACGCTATCGCGATAAGACATGAGACACCTAAAGCTGGACAGGTGCGGTCAGTGTCGCCGGTCAATGGGTTCGATTAGCGGTCGAAAAACGGCATTTTCGCGGTGATTGGGCGGCGGTGCCTGCGCTGCTTACTCGCCGCAACTGCCCACCAGAGCCTCGTATTGCTGGGTGATCCAGCCGAGGGCCTGTTCGGGGTTCTGGTCTTCGATGTTCTGGGTAAAGCGGCCGAACACGGCAGCCGACCGGGATTCGTCGACCATGGTGAATTCCTGCCCTGTGATCACCGTGTCATAGACAAAGAACGCGATTGCCACGAGCAAGAGACCGCGCGCCACCCCAAAGAGAAACCCCAGACCCTGATCGATCCCGCCGAGGGCAGATCGTTGCACGATGGCGGAAAAGAGCGGGGTAAACAGCGACACAACGATCAGCGCCACGGCAAAGACCAGCGCGAAGGCGCCGATGATGCTCAGTTCGCAACTGTCGGCGATAAAGTCGCCGATCACCGGGATTTCGCGCACCAGCGGTTCGACCCGCGGGGCAAAGAGAAAGGCCAGAACGGCGGCGGCAATCCAGCCCGCAATCGCCATCGCCTCGCGGACGATGCCGCGCCCGTAGGCCAGAAGCGCCGACAGGATAATGACCACGGCGACGATCCCGTCGATGATGGTGAAACCTTCCATGTGCCTGTCCTTGCCTTGCCGCGCGGCTAGCCCGCGCCGAAAACCTCGCCTACGAATGCGGTCAGGTCTGCCATTTGCTGCAACGCCATGCCCGCCGCGCCCTTGGTTTTGCCTCCCGCGGGCGCGATGGCCGCGGTGAAACCAAGTTTTTGCGCTTCTTTCAACCTGTTTTCGGTCTGGGGCGCGGGGCGCAGGGCGCCCGACAGGCTGATTTCGCCAAAAACGACGGTGCCTTCGGGCAGGGCACTCTCTTCGCGTGCACTGAGCAGGGCGGCGGCCACGGCGAGGTCGGCGGCGGGTTCGGAGATCTTCATGCCGCCCGCGACGTTCAGGTAGACGTCCATGCCCGCAAACGGGATGCCGCAGCGCGCCTCGAGCACGGCGAGGATCATTGCGAGCCGTCCGCCGTCCCAGCCCACCACTGTGCGGCGCGGTTGGCTGTGGGGCGAGGGGGCGACGAGGGCCTGCAGTTCGCACAGGACGGGCCTTGTGCCTTCGATGCCGGCAAAGACGACCGAGCCGGGCGACGGCGTGCCGCGTTCGCTGAGGAACAGGGCGGATGGGTTGGTAACCTCGGCCAGACCTTCGCCGGTCATTTCGAACACGCCAATCTCGTCCGCGGGGCCAAAGCGGTTCTTGACCGCGCGCAGGATGCGGAACTGGTGGCCGCGTTCGCCTTCGAAGTAGAGCACGGTGTCGACCATGTGTTCGACGACGCGGGGGCCGGCGATCTGACCCTCTTTGGTGACGTGGCCGACGAGGATCACGCTGATGCCTTTGCGTTTCGCAAAGGTGGTCAGTTCGTGGGCTGCGGCGCGGACCTGGCTGACCGAGCCGGGCGCGCTGTCGACGGTGTCGAGCCACATGGTCTGGATCGAGTCGATGATGGCAAGGCCGGGCGCCTCTTTTTCCAGCGTTGTCAAGATGTTGCGCAAATTCGTGTCAGCGGCGAGTTTGACCGGTGCTTCCCCAAGCCCAAGGCGCTGGGCGCGCATGCGGACCTGTGCGCTGGCCTCTTCTCCGCTGACGTAGATCGTCTTGAGGCCCGCCTGTCCGAACTTGGCGGCGGCCTGCAACAGCAGGGTGGATTTGCCGATGCCGGGGTCGCCGCCCACGAGGATCGCGGAGGCGGGCACCAGCCCGCCGCCCAGCACGCGGTCCAGTTCGTCAAAGTCTGCACGGGTGCGCGGGGGCGGGGTTTCGGTGGCGCTGAGGTCGGTCAGCGCGACCGTAGCGCCGCGCTGCGCGCCCAGCCCCTTGCCCGGACCGCTGGACAGGCCGGTGTCCTCGGAAATGGTGTTCCATTCGCCGCAACTGTCGCAGCGACCCGACCATTTGGTAAAGGACGCGCCGCAGGCCGAGCAGGTGAATGTGGTGGTTGGTTTTGCCATGGGCCCGGTGTGACAGGGCGGCGCGGCGTGGGCAACCCTGACTGTGCAGCACGGTCTGTTGCGCGCATGCGGCAGGGTGTCAAATGGGTATCATTATTCAAGTAAAATCAGAGGTATGTGCCCTGTTTTTCAAGTGGTTTCGGCGGCCTTTTCGCGTTTGCGCGCACGGTCGGTTGCGTGGCTGATCCACAGGGATGTCAGGATACAGGCGGTAAAGAGATAGAGCCCCCACGCGACCTCGATCCGGCCAACGCCGATGCCCTTGGCAAGGGTGATGTAGAGCGCGATCAGGAAGATGTCGGCCATGGCCAGTTTGCCCAGAAGACCAAGGGCGGGCAGCACCCGCGGGCTGAGCAGGTGCCAGTGCATCAGGGCGAGCCCGATGGTTTTCAGATAGGGCGCAAAGAGGGCAAAGACGGTGACGACGAGGGCCAGGAACACGTCCGAACCCCAGAGCGATTGCAGGCCGGTGATCACCGAGATTTCCGACAGCCCGAAGAGCGGCAGGAGGCCCGCGCGCATCAGGGGTGCGAACCACGACAGCGGGAAGAGGACAAGCAGGGCGAGGTTGATCCAGCGGTACATGGCGCGAGGAGGCCCGGGGCGCTGCGGGCTGTCAAGGGGGGGAGGCGTGCGCCCTGTTAACCCGGCGTTTGGCGGTGGGATTGGGGCTGTTCTGCCCGTGCGCGGTGCGGGTTTTGATGAAAACGGGGCCTGTTTTGTACAATTTTGGTCCGCCGTATCGGGGCCTTTTGGCCCCTTTTCTGCCGTTTTGATGAAAACGGGGGGTGTTTTGTACAAAACGCGGAAAAAGCGCCTTGGGCGTTGAAAAAATGGGTTAATCCGCGGCGATGGGTCGCGGTTCCGTGTCGCCCGTGCGGGTCTGTTTGGCCCCTGCGGGACCAAAGGCGCCCGCCCGCCGACCCGGGCGCTAACCGCCCAGCGATTTGGTCAGACCGCCCAGAATGCCGCCGATGATATCGCCGAGCCACCAGGCGGATTTTTCGGCCTTGTCCGCCTCGGGGTCATTTGCGGCACGCAGTTCGACCGCGCGCGCGTTCACCTCGATCACCCGGTCTTGCAACGTTCCGCCAGCGGGCGGGGTGATGCCAATCGCCTCTTCGGCGGCTTCGAGGCTGAGCGTCAATTGCGTCTTGGCGTCGCCCTCAAGCCCTGTCAGCGTGTCCATTTCGGTGTCGATGCGCGTTTCGATGGCGCGCGTGTGGTTGATGTTCAGCGACCCGGCGTTGTCGAGCAGCCGCGCAATTTCGGCATCGGCGAAGAGGCGTTCGGCCAGTTTGCGGGCGTCGCGCGGGCGCAGGTTGTCGATTTCGATTGTCAGCTTGAGACAGCCAAAGCCGCCATCAACGATGGAAAGCTGCACTTGATTGCGTTTTTCGATGAGCCGCAGGGTGAGGGCCAGGTGCTGGGCGTCGAGGTTCCAGTAGCGCGGCCAGCGCAGTTGGAACTGCGCGGGCGTCAGTGCGGTGTGCACGGGTGTGTGCAATGCTGCGGCGCGGCGCAGCTGGGTGTTGATCTGGGTCAGGAACGTGTCGGCGCGCGGCATAAAACGCCTTTCTCTTAACGAACGGCTTCGATGGGCCCCTCGGCGCGGCCGTGGATGAACTGATCCACGTACGGATCGCCCGCATCATCCATGTCGGCCACGGGGCCCGTCCAGCGGATTTTTCCCGCGTGCAGCATCGCCACGTGGTCGGCGATGGTGCGCACCGAGCTCATGTCGTGGGTGATGGTCATGGTGGTGGCGCCCATTTCGGTCACGATCTCGCGGATGAGATCGTTGATCACGCCCGACATGATCGGGTCGAGCCCGGTGGTGGGTTCGTCGAAAAAGATGATCTCGGGCTCGGCGGCGATGGCGCGGGCGAGGCCGACGCGTTTCTGCATGCCGCCCGACAGTTCGGCGGGAAAGCGGTCGGCCACGTCCGGGGTCAGGCCCACGCGGCGCAGTTTTTCGATGGCGATGTCGCGCGCCTCGTCCCGGGGGCGTTTGAGGCTGCCGCGCAGCAGACGGAAGGCGACGTTGTGCCAGACGGGCAGCGAGTCAAACAGTGCCGCGCCCTGAAACAGCATCCCGAAGCGCGCAAGGAACGCGTCGCGGTCCCCGCTGGTGTTGGGTTTGCCGTCCACGGTGATGGTGCCGCTGTCTGGTGTGATGAGGCCGAGGACGCATTTCAGCGCGACCGATTTGCCCGTGCCCGAGCCGCCGATGATCACCATGGACGTGCCGCGCGCGATGTCGAGATCGATGCCGCGCAGGACGTGGTTGGGGCCAAAGGCTTTGTGGACGTTATCGAGTTTGATCATGGGTCAGTGCGGGGTGAGGGGGCGGGAGCCTCCGGCGGAGGTATTTTGGGCCAGAAGAAGTTGTGCGTGTTGGTGTGGTTGATCTGGCGTTTGTTGTGGCTGCGAGGGTGGGAGCCTCCCCTTTCGGTGGCAAAGCCACCTGTCGGGCAGTGGGCGGGGACTTTTTGACACAGAGAAGGGGATGGACGGGCGTTTGATCGGGCGTGCGGGTGCGTTGGAGAGGGGGTTTTTGTGGGTTGCTTGGGGCTGTTTGGCTGGGTGTGCGGGTGTGGGTCATAGCGAGAAGAACACCCCTGTGAGCACGAAATTGGCGGCGAGGATGAGGACGGCAGCGGCTTCGACCGAGCCTTTGGTGGCGCGGCCCACGCCCTGGGCGCCGCGGCCCGAGTTCATGCCGAAATAGCAGCCCATGGTGGCGGCGATGCAGCCGAAGACGGCGCCTTTGGCGAGCGATGAGACGATGTCGCGTGTTTCGAGGAAGTCGACGGTGTTCTGGATGTAGGTGGCGGCGTTGAAGCCGAGCGTGCCGGTGGCCACCGCGTAGCCGCCGAAGATGCCGATGATGTCGCCCACGGCGACCAGCAGCGGCACCACCAGCGTGGCGGCCAGCACGCGCGGGGCGGTGAGGTATTTCATCGGGTGGGTGCTGAGCGTGACCAGCGCGTCAATCTGTTCGGTGACCTTCATGGTCGCGATCTCGGCGGCGATGGAGGAGGTGACGCGGGCGGCGATCATCAGGCCCACGAGCACCGGGCCCAGTTCGCGCACCATGCCGATGGCGACGATCTGGGGCACCACCGCTTCGGCGTTGAAGCGGGCGCCACCGGCGTAGATCTGCAGCGCCAGCGCGCCGCCGGTGAAGATGGCGGTGAGGCCCACCACGGGCAGGGACAGCCAGCCGATGTTCAGCAGGGCCAGCGCAAACTCGCGCGGGTAGAAGGGCGGGCGGGCCATGTGACCGAAGGCGCTGCCCGCGAACATCGTCACGCGGCCGATGGCGGCGAGCAGGGCCAGCGTTGCGCGGCCAAGGGCGGCCAGCCATGTCAGCGGCGCTGTCATGCGGTGTAGATCCGGTCGTAACGGCCACCAAGTGCAGTGAGGATTTCGTAGCCGATGGTGCCGGCGGCGGCGGCGACGGTGTCGACCGACTGGTGGCGGCCCATCAGCTGCAGGCTCGATGGCGCGGTGTCGAGGTGGGTCACGTCGACGGTGATCAGGTCCATCGAGACGCGGCCCACCACCGGGCAGGGGGTTCCTGCGGCGTGCATCATCGCCTGCGGGCCCATGGCGCGGATCAGCCCGTCGGCATAGCCGCCCGACACGGTGGCGATGCGGGCGGGCGCGCGGGCGGTCCAGCTGTTGCCGTAGCCCACGGTTTCACCGGGTGCCACGTCGCGGATCTGGATCACCGGCAGATCGAGGCTGACCACCGGGACCGCGTCGATATAGGGGAGACCGCCATAGAGGCCGATGCCGGGGCGGGTGAGGTCAAAGTGGTATTGCGGCCCGAGCAGGATGCCGCCCGTCGCGGCAAGCGAGCGGGGGATGTCGATGCCGTCGGTCATGCCGCGAAAGCAGTCGAGCTGATGGGCGTTCATCGGGTGGTCAGGCTCATCGGCGCAGGCCAGATGCGACATCAGCATCACCGGCCTTTGGGCGATGGCGATGTCGCGCACGGCGGACCATTCCGCAGGCTCCATCCCCAGCCGGTTCATGCCGCTGTCGAGCTGGATTGCGAAGGGCGCGCCGGGCAGCGCCTCGACGTGGCGCAGCATCTGGTCGACGGAGTTGAGGTGCGGGATCAGGTGGGCGGAGCGGATCGCGTCGGTGTCGCCGTCCATGTGGCCCGAGAACACGTGGATTTCCGGGCCGTAGCCGATGCCGTGGCGCAGATCCGCGCCTTCTTGGACGGTGGCCACGAAGAACTGGCGCGCGCCGACCTCCATCAGGGCCTTGGCCACGTGTGGGGCCGACAGGCCATAGCCGCTGGCCTTGACCACTGCGGCGGTCTCTACACCCGAAGCGCGGGCGAGGGCCGTGTAGTTGCGCTGGATCGCAGAGAGGTCGATGGTGAGCGTGGCCGATGTCATGGCTCGCGTTGTGGCAGGCATGTGCCGCGTGGGAAAGGGGGGCGTGCCGCTTTTTCGTGTGATGGGCGGCAATTGGCGCTGTCACGGTTCGGCAAAAAGGGCGCGGTTGCGGTCCCAGATCTCTTCGCCGATGCGGCAGTTGTAGGGCGCGGTGCTTTGCGCGTGCCACAGCAGGGTGGGGCCGGTGCCGATCTCGAGCACCAGTTTGCGGCGCACGGCGGCCTCGAATTCCGACCAGTCGGTGACGGGCAGCACGAAGGCGCCCGGCCCGCCGATGACGCAGGCGCGGTAGTAGGCGTCGAGATCGGGGATGTCCCAGCGGGAAAACAGGCTGTCGTCGCGGGTGAGCAGCGGCAGGCCGTTGATGGTGATGCCCGCGGCAAGTGCTTTGTCCCGGGCGGTAGTGACGCCCAACCCCATGTTGTTCGGCCCGTCGCCCGAGATGTCGATGACGCGACGCAGGCCGTCATAGGTGTTGCTGTCGATCTCGGCCGCGGCAAAGGCGAGTGCACCGGAGATCGAGGTGCGGCGCATCCCGTCGGAGAAGTTGAGCACCAGTTGGTCGGCAAAGGCGCGGGCCTGGGTTTGGGTTTCGATCAGGGTCCAGGGGACGATGGTGCGTTGGTCATAGCTGCCGGCCCATTCGACATAGGTCAGCGCGATGCGACCCAGCGGGCCTTTGGCGATGGCGCGGGCGACCTCGTCACTGGCCAGCGCTGCGGCGTATCCGCGGCGCTGGATTTCCAGCTCGAACGGCTGCATCGAGCGCGAGACGTCGACGGCGAGGACAAGCTCCACATCCACCTCGACCCGGGATTGGGCAGAGAGGCACGTGCCGATCAGGCCGAAGAGCAGGAGTGCGATGAGGCGCATGGTTGGCATCAAGCCACGGGTGGGCGGCGGATGTCCAATGACGTGCGCGTCAGGCGGGAATTTGTTGCGAATTGACAACTCGCCGCAGCCAGTGGTTGTGTGGCGGCGTGAAACGGAAAGGTACGGTATGAGTGACCCGGTGACGGTGGTCGACACGCGTTTGATTGTGTCCGGAATATCAGCCGCTGTTGCGATCGGTCTGTGGGTAGCCAAAGAGTTTATCCAGGCATGGTTGCGGCGAGAGGACGGTAAGAAACGGCGCGATAACCTCGTGCGCGCTCTTTATGCCGAGGTGGATTTCAACACGCGGGACATGGAGATTTTCCTGAGCAAATCCCCGAGTAAAGACACACTCAAAGACACAATGACCGCCAACCCAAGTCTTGTTCCGCACATAACGGATGCGCGGCACACAGAGATCTACCGCAGCAAAATTGCCGAACTGCACGGCGTCAAGGACCGCACGTTGAGCAACATGGTGCACTTTTACGGGATGCTGGAAAAGATCAAGATGCAGATCGAAGGGGTGAATTACCCAAGTTACAAAACGCTAAGTGTGGACGGCCGGATGAACGGGGTCATGGTGATCGTGCGCACGGCACACGTTGCGCGGCGGCTGGGACAGGACCTGCTCTCTGACATGGAGCAGGATTACCCGAAACTGGCGTTGACCCGGTTTGACAGGGGGCCAGAGCCGGACTTGGACACCGAACAAGAGGAGGCGGCGGACCCGTCACCTGCGTTTGACACAAAGAAGCCCGCCTGAGGGGCGGGCGTTGTCTTGGTCTTTGGGTCGTTTGTCAAACGATGATTGGGTCCGGTCCGGTCATTTCTACCTCTTTTCGGCCTGTAACTACAGCCATTGATGTATAAGTGATTCCAGGCGACATTCAAGCGCGGGTGGAATTGCAGGGTGAAACGCTGTGTTTCTGCTCGCGAGCTCTTGGTTTTGTGTTTGCCCGTTGATACCAAGATAGTGGGTGAGTTCGTTAAAATCAAGTAAATGTGACGTTTGCTGGCATATCTTGTGGAATACTTGCGATAACCCCACAAGCATCAGAACCCAGTGTCGCCGCCGCCCTGTTGCCAGGCCTGGACGAGGTTGCCGAAGCGGGTGAAGCGACCCTCGAAGCTGAGGTCGATGGTGCCGATGGGGCCGTGGCGCTGTTTGCCGATGATGACCTCGGCGCGGCCATGCAGGCGTTCCATTTCCTCTTGCCACTTGGCCATGGCTTCGAGGTCGTGATCGCCCGGTTTTTCGCGTTCCTTGTAGTATTCTTCGCGGAACACGAACATCACCACGTCGGCGTCCTGTTCGATCGAGCCGGATTCGCGCAGGTCGCTGAGTTGCGGGCGCTTGTCTTCGCGGGATTCGACCTGACGGGAGAGCTGTGACAGGCCGATGACCGGGATCGACAGTTCCTTGGCAATCGCCTTGAGGCCCATGGAGATCTCGCCGATCTCCTGCACGCGGTTGTCGGAGGTGCCGCGCACCAGTTGGATATAGTCCACGATCAGCAGATCAAGCCCATGGGTCCGTTTGAGGCGGCGGGCGCGGGCGGCAAGCTGCGCGATGGGGATCGACGGCGTGTCGTCGATGTAGAGCGGGCAGGCCTCGAGCGCCTTGGCGGCGTCGACAAAGCGACGGAACTCGGCCTCGGTCATGTCGCCGCGGCGGATCTGTTCGCTGGGCACTTCGGCGGCCTCGGACAGGATCCGGGCGGCAAGCTGTTCGGCGCTCATCTCGAGCGAGAAGAAGCCCACGACACCGCCTTCGATCGCGCCTTCGGTTCCGTCGGGTTTGAGGCCCTTGCGATACGCCTTGGCGATGTTGAAGGCCACGTTGGTCGCAAGCGACGTTTTGCCCATGGAGGGGCGGCCGGCGAGGATCAGCAGGTCGGAGGAATGCAGGCCGCCCAGTTTCTTGTCGAGATCGACGAGGCCGGTGGAGACGCCCGCGAGGCCGCCGTCGCGCTGGTAGGCAGCGTTGGCGACATTAACGGCATCGGTTACCGCCTTGAGAAAGCTTTGGAAACCGCCCTCGGACGTGCCCTGTTCGGCGAGTTTGTAGAGCGCCTGTTCGGCCTCGACGATCTGTTCCTTGGGCTCGGACTGCACGTCGACCTTGGCGGCCTTGGCCGAGATATCGCGGCCCAGCTGGATCAGGTCGCGGCGTACGGCGAGGTCGTAGATCATCTGCGCGTAGTCGCGCACCGCGAACGCGCTGATCGCAGCACCGGCGAGGCGGGCGAGGTAGGCGGGGCCGCCCAGTTCCTTCAATCCCTCGTCGTCTTCCATGAACGCCTTGAGCGTCACGGGCGAGGCGAGGTTGTTTTTGGCGATCCGGGCGGCGGCGATGTCGAAGATGCGGGCGTGCACCGGGTCATAGAAGTGATCGGCGGAGATCACGCTGGCCACGCGGTCGTAGACGTCGTTGTTGGTGAGGATCGCGCCCAGAAGCTGTTGTTCGGCTTCGATGGAGTGGGGCATGGTTTCGGCGTCCTGCACGGACACGCCGGTCGGATTTATTGTGGTTATTTCGTTCATGCCCCCACTCCCTGCTCGGTGTCTTTTGTCCCGGTCCCGGGGGTGCCATGCCATGGGATGGTACGTTGTGCCACCCGGGAAATCTTGGTGGACAGGTCTGTGGGCAACCCTGTCCAGTTGAATCTGTGCCTCTAGATGTAGCGGAACCGGTGCTGTGTGTCACGAGATATCGGGCAGGCGGCGTGGAGAATCGCAGTTGTGCACAGGTCGTGCACAGGGCGTTGACCCATGGTCAATCCACAGATTCGTGCCCCTTGTGCACAGGCCCGGGAGGGAAATCTGGTTTAGGTTGTGCTGCGGGCGGCCTGCCAGGCGCGGGGGTCGTTCAGAAACTCTTCGACGCCTTGCAGCGTCTCATCGTCAAAGACGGCCTGGTGCTTGGCCTCGGCCAGCACGTCCCACCAGGTGCAAAGGCTGTGCAATGTGACGCCGTGATCGCCGAGCGTTTTCGTGATTTCGGGGAAGATGCCGTAGGAGAAGATCACGCCCGTGTGCGCGCAGGTGGCGCCGGTGTCGCGGATGGCGTCGACGAAGCTGAGTTTCGAGCCGCCGTCGGTGGTCATGTCCTCGATCAGCAGGACGCGCTGGCCGGGGGTCATGTCGCCCTCGATCCGTGCGTTGCGCCCGTAGCCTTTGGGTTTCTTGCGCACGTAGGTCATGGGCAGGGCCATGCGTTCGGCGACCATGGCGGCAAAGGGGATGCCGGCGGTTTCACCGCCTGCGACGTTGTCGAACGCCTCGAACCCGGCCTCGCGCATCACGGTGACAGTGAGAAAGTCCATCAGCGTGGTGCGGATGCGCGGATGCGAGATGAGCTTGCGACAGTCGATATATGTCGGGCTGGGCAGGCCGGAGGCGAGGGTGAACGGGTCAGCCGCGTTGAAGTGCACGGCGCGTGCCTCGATCAGCATTTTGGCGGTGAGGCGGGCGATGTCGGCGGGGTCGGGGTGGCTGGTGGGGATCATGGCGGGTCCGGTGTGCTGGTGGAGGGGGCGGGAGCCTCCGGCGGCGGTTTATTTGGCGAAATGAAGGGAGGGGCGGGGCGCTTTTGTTCGGGGGTGTTGGGCGGGGTCAGGTGACGCGCCATTCCAGCGGGAAGCCGGGGTCGAAGACGGTGACGGGGCCGTCATCGGTGGCGATCTGGGTTGGGACGTCGGGGGGTGATTTGGTGAGGGTGATGGTGCCGTCGTTTTCCGGCAGGCCGTAGAAGGCGGGGCCGTTTTGCGAGGTGAAGGCATTGAGGTGCGCGAGCGCGCCTTCGTCCTCGAAGACGTGGGCGAGGATCGGTAGCGTGTTGGGGGCGGTGAAGCAGCCTGCGCAGCCGCAGGGTTGCAGTTTGGCCGGATCGGTGTGCGGGGCGCTGTCGGTGCCGAGGAAAAAGCGCGCTTCACCGCTGGTGGCGGCGGCGCGCAGGGCGCGGCGGTGGTCCTCGCGTTTGGCGACGGGCAGGCAGTAGTAGTGGGGCCGGATGCCGCCGGCGAGGATGTGGTTGCGGTTGATCACCAGGTGGTGCGTGGTGATCGTGGCGCCAAGGGTGGCGTCCTGGGCGCGAGCATAGTCCACCGCGTCGCGCGTGGTGATGTGTTCCATGACCACCTTCAGGCCCGGGGTGCTGCGGCGGATCGGGTCGAGGACGCGGTCGATGAACACCGCCTCGCGATCAAAGATGTCGATGTCGGCATCCGTCACTTCGCCATGCACGCAGAGCGGCAGGCCGATGAGCGCCATGCGGTCGAGGGTGGCGCGGACCTTGTCGAAGTTCTGAACGCCCGAGGCCGAGTTGGTGGTGGCGCCCGCGGGGTAGAGTTTGACCGCTTTGACCAGTCCGCTGGCATGGGCGGCGGCGACATCGTCGGGGTCGGTGTCTTCGGTCAGATAGAGCGTCATCAGCGGCTCGAACGCCATGCCATCGGGCAGGGCCGCGAGGATGCGGTCGCGGTAGGCTGTGGCGTGGGCGGCGGTGACCACGGGCGGCACGAGGTTGGGCATGATGATCGCGCGGGCGAAGTCGCGCGCGGTCCAGGGCAGCACGGCGCACAGCATGGCACCGTCGCGCAGGTGCAGGTGCCAGTCATCAGGCCGGGTCAGGGTCAGGGTGGTCATGGGCTGGCCCTAGCATGGGATGCGGGCGGGTTAAAGCGTGGCGGGGGCCGTCTGGCTGTGCATGCGCCGGATCTCGGCGAGGCGGCGTTCGAAGCGGGGAGCGGGTGTCAGCCGACCGGTCACGTTCTGGCACAGCCATTGCGACAGGCCGGGCGTATCACGCGCATCCGTGGCGGCGAGCACCCGGCGCAGGTAGCCGCGATTGTCGCGGCGGGCACGGTAGAGCGTGGCGAACGCGGCCTCGTCCAGGGTGCCGGACGCGGCCTGGATGAACAGGGCGGTGAGCACGTCCATTTCCATCAGCGCGCTCTGGATCGCGTCGCCCATGTGGCGCAGCCGCAGTTTGGTGACGCCCGTGCGGGTAAAGAGTGCCGCGTGCATCGCATCGAGCGTCTCTGACGGATCGTAGAGCACGTAGGCGTGGTCGCAGGCGTCCAGCATGTCGGGCGCATAGCCGTAGCGCGAGGTGAAATCGGTACGGCGCATGTCGGTGAAGCGGTCGTCCCATTCGGTGATGCGCGGATCGAGCGTGGCCTGCGGCTGCACCGTGATGACACGGGCACCGGGGGCTGCGACGGAATAGGCCGCGGCGGCATAGCCGCAGGGGCCTGCGCCGTAGAACAGGACGGTGTCAAACTCGTCGAAAAAGCCGTGGTCGATCAGGTTGTCAAAGAGGCCGAAAACCGCGCGGTCGCGGAACCACGTGTCACCGTCGGAGGCCAGGAGCAGGTGCGACCAGCCCGCGTTGCGCACCATCGACCAGCCGATGGGTTCGGACGTATCCGACAGCGCGCGCATGCCCTGAACGGTTTCGAACGTGACCAGCAGCGTGTCGCCGCGGCGCACGTGGGCGGCAAAGTGGCGCCGGCCCAGAGCGTTGAAAAAGCCATCATCCTCAGCAACTTGGGCCAGTCTGGTCAGCCAGCCGCCCTTGGGCAGGTCGGCCAGGTCGGGGTCGAATGTGGCGGTGTCGTTTGCCATGCTCATGTCCTTCGTGCCCTGCTGTGTGCCCAGGGTTCGGGCGCAGGGATACTGCGAGACTTAGGCAGAAATTTGAAGAAAGTTAGAGGCTACTGTGCCTGCGCGGCCTTGGCGCGGTTGGCAAAGGCGACCATGAACTGGGCCGCTTTCTGGCCCACGGGGCGCGTGGGCGGGGTCATCAGCAGGCGGCCAAACAGGGCGCGGTAGGGTTCTTCCATCATCAGCGCTTCGAACTTTTGTTTGCGCCAGGCGACGGCGTTTTCGTGCAATTCCAACAGGTTGGGGTCGGATTTCAGTTCGGTGAGATGGGCGTCGCGGGCGGCGTCGTAGCGGCGGATGCTGGGGTCGTCATGGGACGAGAAGTTGCGTTCGACCCAGTAGTCCATGCCCAGCACGTCGCCCGCGTGCACCGCGCGGCCACGGGCGGCCTTGAGCACGTAGCTTTCCATCGCGCCGAGCGCGTAGTGGTTGATCTGCGCCAGACCGTAGTTGGCGCGGCCGAAATTGGAGAACACGCGGCGGGTCTTGAACTGGTCATCCAGCGGGCGGCCGTGGCTGTCGTACCAGCGGGCGTCCGCCAGCCGATCCTGATCGGGGTCGCGGGGGCGGTGCACGCCGGGTTTGGCGTAGGTGCCGTCGTTGCGGTAGAGCGTCTTGAACATCGACGCGCGCCACGGCCAGTAGAGCAGTTCGGGTGCTGCCTTGGGGAAGCTTTCGGTGACGGGGCGGTCGCGGTAGCGGACCTCGCCGTTGTTGCCAAAGAGCCGCCAGGTCAGCGTGATGGCGGTGGCGTCGGGCAGGGCGTCGTGCAGCGCCGACAGCGTGCCGTCGCCCACGTGGATGTTGACAAATTCGTCGATGTCGAGGGCGAGGATCCAATCGGCGGTCTTGACGGGGTCGAGTTTGGCCGCGCGCTTCATCGCGGTGAACTGGATGCCGCCCTTGTCATGGGGGCCGTCGTTGCGGATGTGGGTGAGCCAGCCAAGATCCGCGAGCCGGTCCAGCATCGTGTCGGTGCCATCCTCGCAATCATTTGAAAAGACGACGAAATCGCCGAAACCCACGGCGCGGTGATGGGCCAGCCATTCGAGCAGAAAGGCGGCCTCGTTCCGGACGGTGAGCAGGGCGAGGTGGGTCACTTGATGGGCCAGGCGCGGCGGAAAGTCACCACCTTGCGCATGGATTGGCGCGGCGCATAGGCGAGGCCTGCGTCCATGAAGGCGCGGAACACGGCATTCACGCCCTCGGGGCCGATCCATTGCGGGTGCAGTTCGACCACTGCGGTGCGCACGGTGGACAGGTCCATGAGCGGGATCACCTCGGCCTCGGCCCCTTCGATGTCGCAGATCAGGAAGGTCGGTTTGATCGCCTTGATCGCCGATTTGGCATTGCGCACCTCGACCTGTTGGGTGTCGATCACGTCCGTGCCGTCCTTTTTATCGAGCGAGGAGGCCATGAACTGCTGGCGGACATAGAAATTGGCGGTGCCCTTGCGTTTGCCCAGCACGGCGTGGTGCACGGTGATGTTGTCCAGGCCGTTCACCTCGTGGGTTTCGTGCATGTAGTCGACGAGGGCGGCGTTCGCTTCGAACACGTGGACGTGGGACAGGTCGCGGTTCCTCGCGAGGATCGCGGACATGAAGCCGATGCCGCCGCCCAGTTCCATGACGACGTCGCCGGGGCGGACCATGCGCAGGGCGGCATCGGCCTCCTTGGCTTCGTAGGTGTCGGTTTGCAGCTTGTTCCGGATGTGCGGGCCGACGATGGCGCCGCGCCACGGGAATTGCACGTTGCGGGCGGTCACGTAACCTTTGGGGGGTGGGGTGCGGCCATCCATTCTAGCTGTCCATGTCGAGGGCGAGGGCATAGGCGACCCGTTCGCTTTCGGTCAGTTTGACCTTGAGCGCCTGGGCGTAGAGTTCCTGAAATTCGGGCATGTCGTGCAGTTCGTCCGCCTTGGCCCGGTGCCATTTGAGGCCTTGGGCGTGCAGGTCGCGCAGCCGGTCGTCCTGCATCAGCCGGTCATATTCGGCGCGCAGGCGCGGCACGTTGCGTTTGATCGTCAGGTCGCGGAAATCGGACCAGTCCATGCGAATCCAGTAGTTGATCCCGATGGAGCGGTCGACATGCAGCGCGCGGCCGCGCTGGCGTTTGATCAGGAAGCTTTCGGCCGAGCGCAGGGCGTAGTGGTTGAGCTGGATCAGGTCGTAGCCGATGGTCTTTTTCGAGCTGCGCCAGCCGTTTTTCGCGGTGGCGGGCGTGATGTCGGTTCCCGAGCCGTTGACCCAGCGCACCTTGTCCTCGAATCCGTCCTGCAGGCCGTTGGGGCGGTGGCAGCTGAATTTGCGGTAGGCGCCCATGTTCTTGAACATGGTCTTGAAGCCCCAGACGGTGTGCGGTTTAGGGCAGTAGGCGGGGGCGCAATGGTCGAACTGGTCGATGACAAATTCATCGGCCAGTGCGGTGACGCCGTTATGGCCAAAGAGCCGCCATGTCATCGCGACGTTGGTGGCATCGGGCACCTTGTCAAAGAAATCATCCAGCGTGCCGTTGCCGGTGCGCACGTTGATGAATTCATCGACGTCGATGTGGATGATCCAGTCGGCGTTGCGGATCACCGGTTCCTGCTGCGCCTGGTTCAGCGCGTGCTGCTGCGGAGAGTTGCCGCGCCATGTGTCGTTGTTGCGGTGTTCGACCACGCCCATCTCTTGCAGCCGGTCGAGGATTTCGGACGTCCCGTCGGTGCAGTCATTGGTGTAGATCAGGAAGTTGTCGACGCCGATGGCGCGGTGATAGGCGACCCATTCGACGATGTAGGGGGCCTCGTTCTTCATGCAGCCGACGATGACGCGCCCGGTGCTGCCCTTGGGCAGCTTGCGGGGTTTCATCGGGTTGTAGGGATCGCGTTCCTCGTCCTCGGGCAGTTTGATCAGCTTGTTGTGCGGGTTGATCTGGGTCGACAGCACGATCTGGTGGTTGACCTCGACCATTTTGAGCAGGCGGTCGCGGGCCTCGCGGGCGGCTTTGTCGTCGGCGGCCTCGGGCAGGATTTCGTCGAACTTGGTGGCCGTTTGGGTGACGGCGGCGCGTTCGGCGCGCAGTTCGGCGGCGTCGCGGGCATTGCGGCGCAGGCGGAAGTCGAAGGCGGTGAGGTACTGGCTGGCGCGGAAGCCGCGTTTTGGGTCGGCTTCGGTCCAGAGTTTGGCCTTTTTGGGCGTGTCGGTCAGCGCGTGTTTGACCGCCGGAAAGCGTTTGATCAGCGCGGCGTTGTCCGATTTGAAGAAATCGGAGACGGGATAGAGGCTGCCGGGGTCGATGGGTTTGCCGCCCACGGCGAATTCGGCGCGCAGCAAGCGCCAGAGATCGCGCGGCACCGACAGGTCTGTGGCCTGCATGTAGCGGATCAGGTTGTCGTTAAATTCGCGGGTGCGCGCGACGAAGGGCGCGGGGGGCTGTTTTTCGGGCTTTTCGTCCTTGGTGTCGGGGATCGAGATGTCGGTGCCGAGGATGGCGTTGATCTCGTCCGCGCCGCGGGGGCCGTAGAGCGTGTCCATGTCGAGCGGGCGCAGGGTGACCGACCCTTGGCCAAAGGTGCCTTCCCAGAAGTCCACGAGGGCCGCGTAGTCGAGCCATTGCGGCGGGGCCTGCACGTGGTTGAACAGGCCAAAGATCGGGTCCTGTTCCTGATAGGCCGCAAGCGACGCGTCCCACCAGCGGTCCCCGGATTTGGCGAGCTTGAGTTCCGGGGTCAGGTCGTGGCGGCGCCCTTCGAGCACGCGTTGGGCGTAGTGGCCCGCAAGGATGTGCGATTGTTCGCGCACGTGGGCGACGATGCGGATGTCGGCGGCGTGGGGCGACAGCAGATCCTTGAGCCGTTGCAGTTCCGTGTCGCGGCAGAGCATCGCGCCGAAATGACCCGTCGACAGGATCACGTGGTCGGGGTTTTTCGCCGCCGCTTCGGTCAGTTGCTGGGTGATCTCGCCAAAGAGCGCGTCCTGCGCAATGCGGCGTTCAAAGCCGCGCTTGAAGCGGACGATGGTCACCAGATCCTCGTCCGCGCAGGCCATGTAGACGCGGATGTGGTTCCAGTCGGGGGCGATCAAGCCGTGCTTTTCCAGCATCTGGCCGTGCGCCTTCAGGATGGTACGAAAGCGGCTTGAGCCGTCTTCCGTGGGGCCGATGAGCAGGGTGATGCGCATGTCAGGAGGCCTTTGTCATAGGCGGCGTGGCGTGGTTCACGTTGGACTGGCCCCACCACGGCAGATCGCGCCCGATAAAGGTGCCGATACGGGCGGCCGCATCCGGCGCAGCCGGGTCATAGGCGAGGAACTGGCCCGACCCTGCGAACACGCGGCGGCAGAACGCGTAGTGGCCCGCCACCCAGCGCGCAAGTTCCGCGGCGGACGTGCCGTAGCCTGCGGGCAGGCCCGGCACCGGGTGGCGCGGCAGCCGGTCGGTGCCAAGGCTGTTCCAGCGCAGCATGCTGTCGGCCACATCGTCGGGATTGCGTTCGGACAGCAGAAATTTCGCCTGCGGGTAGCGCGTGCGGATCGCGTCCAAGAGGCCCCAGTCGGTCTGCGGCCAGAAGTTGCGGCCCTGTCCCAGCGCGCTCATCTCTGCGATGGCGTCAAAGCCCGCGAAATAGTGTAGCGGGTCGCCCTGGCGGTAGTACCCTTCGTAGAGGATTTCGCCGACCATCTGGTCGTGCAGCGCCTCGTTTTCGGTCTGGTGCGCGCGCATGCGCCAATCCACGGTCTTGAGCCCCGCCCGGCGCAGGGCACGGGCCAGTGTGGTGGTCGCCGTCTTGGGCAGGCCGATGTGCAGGATCAGGGGGCGTCGTTTCGTCCGGGGGGTCATGCGGGCAGCCCGATCAGCTTGCGCATGTCCGCCTCGGGCGGGGAATACTGGCTGGCGCGGCGCACGATATCGGCAAGGTCCTGAAAATGCTCAAGCTCCTTGAGGCGTTTGATGTGTTCGCGGTGCAGGTGCACCGCCTCTTCGTGCAGGTCGCCCACGCCGGGCAGCGCCTTGAGCGCGGCCATTTCGGCGTGCAGGGCGGGGGCCATGCGCAGGATGCTGGTGTCTTCCCACGCCTGATCGTTGCGTTCGCGCCAGTAGGTGTCGTCGAAATAGCGGTAGGTGCGGTTCACGTCGCCGCGGTCATTCTTGACCAGGTAGCTGTCGAGCGAGCGCAGCGCATAGTGGTTGAGTGTGGCAAACTTGCGCGCGCCCTGCGCCGGAAAGCGGTGAAAGCGACGCTTGTTCATCGCGTGCATGAATTGGCGCGGCACCTGGCGGCCTGATCCGTCGGTCCAGTGCGGCTTGCGCTGACCGCGCGGGGCCTTTTTCAGGATGTAGGGACGGTGCGCACCGATGCGGCGCAGGGGGTAGGACGTGTGGATCAGGGACTTCACCTCGATCGCGGTGTCGCCGCACCACAGGTCGGGATTGTGGGTCCTTGTGAACTGTTCGATCACGGGGCGGTCTTCGAACGTCTCGATCCCGGCATTGGCCATGAACTGGAAGGTGATCGAGATCGCCTTGGGCCCGCCGCAGGCCTCGATCAGGTCGGGGATGGTGTGGTTGCCCACGTGGATGTTCAGAAACTCGTCCACATCCGCGATCCAGAGCCAGTCAGCGGGGTCGGGTTTTTCCATCTCGCGGGCTTCGCGCAGCGCCTCGACCTGCATCGACCGCCCCTTGGCCGGGTTGGGCAGGTGGCCTACCACCCCGTGCTCTTTCAGCTTGTCCAGCAGGTGGTCGGTCCTGTCGGTGCAGTCGTTGGAAAAGAACAGGTGATCGGTGACGCCGATGAGGCGGTTGTAGGCGATCCATTCCAGCAGGAACGGACCTTCATTCTTGACGCAGGTCACCGCTTTTATGCGCATGGTGCACCTGCCCGTTGGGTCATCTTCATGATCTCTGCCGCTCTGCCTCTCGCGATCTTATTGCCGCGTGATGGTTAAGGTCTGGTGGCACCATGCCATTTGTCGCGAATCAGGTCAACGCGCGCGCGGGCCTCTTGGGCTTGACGCGGGGCGCTGGCGGTGCAGGTTTGGGGAACGGAGGTGCCCGGTGACAAAACCACACTCAATCGATGCCGTGCAGGCCATGCTGGCCGCGCAGGGATATGTCTGCGACCGCGCCCTTGGCACGGTGGTGTTTCTGAGCCTCGCGCTGGGCCGGCCTCTGTTTCTCGAAGGGGAAGCCGGCGTGGGCAAGACCGAGATCGCCAAGGCGCTGGCCGCCGCGCTGGGCCGCCGGTTGATCCGGCTGCAATGCTACGAGGGGCTGGATGCGACATCTGCGGTCTACGAATGGAATTTCGCAGCCCAGATGGTGGCCATTCGCACCGCCGAGGCCGCAGGCAGCGCCGACCGGTCCGCATTGCAGACCGAGCTTTTTTCCGACGACTACCTGATCGAGCGCCCGCTGTTGCAGGCGATGCGACCCGATGAAAATGGCGCGCCGGTGCTGCTGATTGACGAGCTCGATCGCACCGACGAGCCGTTCGAGGCGTTCCTGCTGGAGGCGCTGAGCGATTTTCAGGTGACGATCCCCGAGCTTGGCCCGGTGGTGGCCCCCGAGCCGCCGATCGTGATTGTCACGTCCAACCGGACGCGCGAGGTGCATGACGCGCTGAAGCGCCGGTGTCTCTATCACTGGGTGGATTATCCCGATTTCGACCGCGAGATGGCCATCCTCGAAGCCCGCGCGCCCGAAGCTGCCGAAGCGTTGAGCCGCGAGGTCGTGGCCTTTGTCCAGCGGCTGCGCACCGAGGATTTGTTCAAGAAACCCGGCGTGGCCGAGACCATCGACTGGGCCAAGTGCCTGCTCGCACTCGACATGATCAACCTCAGCCCCGAGGTGATCGCCGACACGCTGGGCGCGATCCTGAAATATCAGGACGACATCCAGAAGCTGCAAGGCTCGGAGGCCAAGCGCCTGCTGGACGAGGCCAAGGCATCGCTGGAACCGGCCTGATGCTTCTTCTGGCCAAAAATACCTCGGGGGTCTGGGGGTAGAACCCCCAGTCCGACGGATGCCCGAATACGCCCCCCTTGAATTGCCGGAAACGCCGCGGCTGGCGGGCAATATCACGCATTTCGCCCGCGCGCTGCGCCGGGCGGGGTTGCGGATCGGGCCGGGGCGGGTGCTGGATGCGATCCGGGCGGTGGAGGCCGCGGGCTTTACCGAGCGGCGGGATTTTTACTGGACGCTGCACGCCTGTTTCGTGTCGCGACCCGAACATCGCGCTGTCTTTAGGCAGGTGTTTCGCCTCTACTGGCGGGATCCGCGATACCTTGAGCACATGATGGCCGCGATGGTGCCCGCGGTGCGTGGGGTGCAGGAGGAGCGCGGCGCGCAGTCGGCGGAAAAGCGGGCGGCGGAGGCGTTGCTCGACGGGTTGGGCGACGACATTGCCCTGCCCGAGGACGAAGAGGGCGGCACCGAGATCGAGGTCGACGCGTCGCTGACCATGAGCGGCGAGGAACGGCTGCGCACGCTCGACTTCGAGCAGATGAGCACCGAAGAAATGGCGCAGGCCAAGGCCATGCTTGCGCGTATGGCGATGGCGGTGGAGCCGGTCAAGACGCGCCGCCAGCAGGCGTCCCTGCGGGGCCGTGTGGACGCGCGCGCCACGCTGCGCGCGGCGATGCGGCGGGGCGGCGAGATGGGCGTCTTGCGCCAAAAGGCGCCCCGCGTGCGCTATCCGAACCTCGTGGCGTTGTGCGACATCTCGGGCTCGATGAGCCAGTACAGCCGCGTGATCCTGCATTTCTTGCACGCGGTGTCGAATGCGCGCGGTGCAGGCTGGGCGCGTGTGCACGGGTTCACGTTCGGTACGCGGCTGACGAACATCACCCGGCATCTGGCCACACGCGACGTGGACGCCGCCCTGCGCGCGGCGGGCGCCGAGGCGCAGGACTGGGAGGGCGGCACGCGGATCGGCGCGTGCCTCGAGACGTTCAACCGCGACTGGTCGCGGCGGGTGCTGGGGCAGGGGGCCGTGGTGCTGCTGATCACCGACGGGCTGGATCGGGGCGACCCGGAGGGCCTTGCGCGTCAGATGCAACGGTTGCACCTGTCCGCGCGCCGTCTGATCTGGGTGAACCCGCTGTTGCGCTGGCAGGAGTTCGCGCCCAAGGCGGCGGGGATCGCGGCGATGTTGCCGCATGTGGATGCGTTCCGCGCAGGCCATTCGATTGCGTCGTTGCAGGAGTTGGCGGACGTGATCACGGCCAAGGGCGATGTGGGCGACCGGGATCGTCTGTTGCGGATGCTGTCAGATTGAGCGCCTGCGGCGCGTTACATTTTTTGTTTGTCGCTTCGGACTCACCAGCCCAAAGCGCTGGAGCCGTCCTCACACGATCTTTGGCGTGACAGAGCCGTCCCCCTTTCCCAAGGAAAATAGCCGTATCCCCGCAAAGCGGGGCCCCTCGGCGATTTTCCTTGGCAAAGCGTGCCGTCCCCGTCCCTTGAAGATCACGCGAGGACGGCTCCAGCCCAAACCGCAACAGGCGTTTACGCCTGTTGCAGTGGCGGAAAGCGACTTTGCTTGCAAAGTCTGCGGCGCCACCCCGGTTGGTCTTCTAGGCGCCGTTACGCGAAAGTCTCTGCGAAGCTGTTGCGATAAATCGCACTGAGGTCTTCAAGCGGGGCGGAGGCGGGGCCGAAGCTGACGGTGTCGCCGCCGAATTTGCCCACCGACTGGATCGTGAGGCCAGCCTGGCCTGCGGCGATCATCAGGGCTTCGGCCTTGTCGAAATTGCAGGCGATGAGGTAGCGGGCCTGGTCCTCGCCGAAGAGGAACGGGGTGTCGGCGCTGTCGAGGGTGAGGCCGACGCCTGCGGCTTCGGCGAGTTCAAAGGCTGCGAGCGCGAGCCCACCGTCGGAGAGATCGGTGCATGCGGTGATCAGCGCGCGATTGGCGCGGATGAAATCGCCGTGTGCCTTTTCCGCAGCGAGGTCCACGTGTGGCGCGTCGCCGTCAGTGCGGCTGAACACCTCGGCCAGCAGGGCGGAGCGGCCCAGGTGACCCGTGGTGTCGCCCAGAAGCAGCGCCACGTGGCCGTCGCGGACGTCGCAGCCGATGATGTCGTCGGTATGGGTGAGCAGGCCCACGGCGCCGATGGTGGGTGTGGGCAGGATCGCAGCACCGTCGGTTTCGTTGTAGAGCGAGACGTTGCCCGACACGATGGGCATGTCGAGGGCAGTGCAGGCCTGCCCGATGCCGTCGAGCGCGCCGACGAACTGGCCCATGATGCCGGGCTTTTCCGGGTTGCCGAAGTTGAGGTTGTCGGTGGTGGCCAGAGGAAGCGCACCGGTGGCCGTAAGGTTGCGGTAGGCTTCGGCCACGGCTTGTTTGCCGCCTTCGACCGGGTTCGCCTGCACGTAGCGGGGGGTCACGTCGGAGGTGAACGCCAGCGCCTTGTCGGTGCCGTGCACGCGCATGATGCCCGCGCCGAGGCCGGGGATGCGGGCGCTGTCGGCCATGACCATGGTGTCGTATTGTTCGTAGACCCACGCCTTGGCCGCGTAGTTGGGCGAGGCCAGCAGTGCCTTGAGCCCGTCAATTGGGTCGATGCCGGGCACATCCGCCAGTGGTTCGGCGGGCGGGGTCGGCTCCCACGGGCGGTCGTATTCAGGGGCTTCGGAGCTGAGTTTCGACAGGGGCAGGTCGGCTTTGGTGTCGCCATTGTAGACGATGTGGAACCGATCCTCGGGGATTGTTTCACCGACGATGGCAAAGTCGAGGTCCCATTTGTCGAAGACGGCCTTTGCCTCGGCCTCAAGCTCGGGGCGCAGGACCATGAGCATGCGTTCCTGGGATTCGGACAGCATCATTTCGTAGGCGGTCATGTTCTCTTCGCGCACGGGGACGTTTTCGAGGTGGAGACGGACGCCGAGGCCGCCCTTGTCGCCCATTTCCACGGCCGAGCAGGTGAGGCCTGCAGCGCCCATGTCCTGGATCGAGATGACGGCGCCTGTGGCCATCAGTTCCAGCGTGGCCTCCATCAGGCGCTTTTCGGTGAAGGGGTCGCCCACCTGGACGGTGGGGCGCTTTTCCTCGATCGTGTCGTCGAATTCCGCGCTGGCCATGGTGGCGCCGCCGACGCCGTCGCGCCCGGTTTTGGCACCGAGGTAGACGACGGGCATGCCGATGCCGGAGGCGGCAGAATAGAAGATCTTGTCGGCGTCGGCGAGGCCTGCGGCGAAGGCGTTCACGAGGCAGTTGCCGTTGTAGGCCGGATCAAAACGGACCTCGCCGCCCGCGCAGGGCACGCCAAAGGCGTTGCCGTAGCCGCCGATGCCCTCGACCACGCCGTGGACAAGCTGGCGGGTTTTTGGATGCGACGGCTCGCCAAAGGAAAGCGCGTTCATCGACGCGATGGGGCGTGCGCCCATGGTGAAGACATCGCGCAGGATCCCGCCCACGCCAGTGGCGGCGCCCTGGTAGGGTTCGATGTAGCTGGGGTGGTTGTGGCTTTCCATTTTGAACACCACGGCCTGGCCGTCGCCGATATCGACCACGCCCGCGTTTTCACCGGGGCCGCAGATCACCTGTGGGCCGGTGGTGGGCAGTTTTTTGAGGTGGATCTTGGAGGATTTGTAGGAACAGTGTTCGTTCCACATGGCCGAGAAGATGCCCAGTTCGGTGAAGCTGGGGGTGCGGCCGATGATGTCGAGGATGCGCTGGTATTCGTCCGGGCTGATGCCGTGCGAGGCGATGAGATCGTCTGTGATCGCTGGCTCGGTCATGTGCGCGTTGTCCCCCTGCCGCATTGGATTTGCGGTCTCTTACAGGGGGGGCGCGGCAGGGGAAAGGGGTGCCGCGCCCGTGCGCCGGTATTGTCAGGGCAGCACGATCAGGATCTGCCCTTCATCCTCGGGGAAAAAGTTGCCGTCGGCGGTGCGGATGTATTGCCGGTCCACAGGGACGATCAGGCCCGCATCGGTCAGTGTCAGCGTGTCGGGATCCGCCACGAGGGTCAGAGTTGCACCGCGGGGGCGCACAATCGCGCCACTGGTATATTCGATGAAAATCCTGGCCTTGCTTTGCGAGATGCGGGCGCCGTTGGTCTTGCCGATGATGGCGCCGTCGCTGGTCAGGACCCGGGTTCCGATGGATTTTTCAACCTGCGTGGTTTGCAGATCTGTCAGCCCGGCCCACACGGGGCTTGCGGCGAGGGTCAGCGCGAAAACGGCGATGGCTTTTGAAAGTCGGGGCATTTTCATATCCTTTTGAGTTCAACATGTGTGCAGGGATAACACGGGCCGGCGGCGGTTTATTCGGTGCGCCGAACACAACCGGTCACATCGCCGTGCCAAGGCCTGTGTCAGTTGACGAGGATGATGCTGATCGGAGAGCTGTCGTCGGTGAACGACATGTTGGCGGCATTGCGGATGTTCTGGGCGGTTGTATCCATCACCAGCTCACCGGCCTGAAGTGTCAGCTTGTCTGGCCGGGTTGTCAGGCGAATGTTCTTGCCACCGGTTCGGACGAAGATCGTGCCACCCTTGGTGCTGAGAAACAGCCGGGCGCGGTCGCCTGAAGCGCTGAACCCTTCCATCGTGCCCAGCGCCTGACCATCCAGCGAACGCACGATCATGCGAACCGGCTTGGACAGAACGGACAGATCAGCGGATGACAACTCGGCCCGAGCGGTGGCCGGGGCACATAGGGCTGCGGTCATCAAAAGCGCGACTATTCGGGGTGCGACGGACATTGGAGCCTCCTTGCAGATGCGCAGGTTGTTATTCGGGACGTGTGGCGATGGCGTGGGAAGGCAAGGCGGCAGTCGGGACGGGCGACATGTCGCCTGCGCTGATGTTGGGTGGCGGGACCGCCGCGGGGTGCGCGCGCGTCTCAGGAGGTCGAGGACGGGCCACGCGGGTCGTGCCGGATGCAAGCTGTGGATTTTCTTGGAAACAATCGTCGCCAATAGCGCTAATTGTTGACGGTTCGGCGGGATGTTGCGGTTTTAATTGATCGGGTTCGCTTGCTGCATTAGCAATAGCGCTGAGTGGAGGAGGGATTTTAGAATGAATTTGAAGAACCTGATTGTTGCGGCAGGATTACTTGCGGCCAGTACATTTGCCGCGTCTGCCGCAACGCTGACCGGTGATTCGGTTACAGTGAACCTGACGGCAAATTCGAATTTCGGCACGCAAACCGTCGTTGTGGGTGTGGGCCCTGATGCCAATTACTTTGGCAATCAGAATGTCGACCTGAACGCCGGCATTAGCGGCGACATCCTGACATTGTCATCGACGTCCACTTTCGGGAGCATCGACGGTGTCGGAGGCGATCCTGTCGTCTGGACCTTTGGGGATCTTGATTTCAGCGGTGGAGAGACACTGATCGGGTTCAACTTCATCCAGTCGTTCAGCAACGTGGTTGCCACGATCACTGCGAATTCGCTGACGCTGACCTATGACGACGTTGCGATTCCCTCGGGCATCTATTTGCAGGGGCAGTTTGTGACGTCCGGTTCGCAAACTCCGGCGGTTCCTCTGCCTGCGTCCGCGTTGCTGCTGCTCGGTGGGTTGTTCGGACTAGTTACGGTGAGGCGGCGCACAGCCGCGTGATCCTGACCTGAAACGCAAGTAGGCCGCGGTGCGCAAGTGCTGCGGCCTGTTTCGTTGTCGCAGACGGTACGGATTGATCTGTTTGTGGACGCGCACGGTATTTGCGAAAAAAAATGGCCGAGCGCGCGGCCCGGCCAAGTCCAACAGGGAGGTATGAAGATGATGCCGAGGCACCGTCGTCTTCATGAACCAGAAGTAGGCCGCAGGGTGCACATTATCAAGGCAGGGAATCCTTACCTGCGTTCATTTCCGCTATGCATTGTGCGCATGGCTGAATTTTTGGGCACTAGCTGTCCTGCTTTTCCCGCAGGCCTTTGCGGTAGGCAATGATCTCGTCCTGCACAAAGTCGCGGAAAGCGGCGATGCGTTTGGAGTGGCGCAATTCCTCGGGGTAGGCGAGAAACACCGGCACTTCGGCGGATTCGAAATCGGGCAGCACCTGCACCAGCCGGTCTTCGTTCAGGGACAGGTAGTCGGGCAAAACACCAAGGCCCAGGTCCTGTAGCACCGCCTGCAAGACGCCGTAGTAGTTGTTGACCGTCAGGAGCGAGCGGACCTGATAGCTCATCAGGTGCTGCACCATGCTGGCGCCTGCGCCGACCTGGGCTGCGTTCACGTTCTGGCAGATCAGGCGGTGATCGGCCACGTCTTCGGGTTCGAGCGGGGTGCCGTGGCGGTCGAGGTAGGACTGGGTCGCATAGACCTGCATCTTCACGGTCATCAGGCGCTTGCGTATGAGATCGGCCTGGCTGGGTTCTTTCATGCGGATGGCCACGTCCGCCTCGCGCATGGGCAGGTCGAGCACGCGTTCCTCGAGCATCAGGTCGACGCGCAGGTCGGGGTATTGTTCATAAAGCTTGGACAGCCGCGGGGCGAGCCACAGGGTGCCAAAGCCGATGGTGGTGGTGATGCGCAGGTCGCCGAAGACTTCCTCTTCGCTGTCGCGGATGCGGGCAGATGCCGTGTCGAGCCGTTTGTTCATGGCCGACGTGGCGTCGAACAGCAGCTCACCCTGTTCGGTCAGGATCAGGCCGCGGGCATGGCGGTGAAATAGCGTGGCGTTGAGCGATTCTTCGAGCGCGCGGATCTGGCGCGAGACTGCGGACTGGCTGAGGTGCAATTGATCGCCCGCGTGCGTCAGGCTGCCCGCACCGGCCACCGCATGAAATATTCGCAGCTTGTCCCAATCCATGAGGTTTTCCATGCCGCGCCTGTTGCGCCGCCCCCGCGTTTCCCACCCATTTGCTGCGATCTGGTTACCTGTTTGTCGCAGGGTGGTGCAAGCGCCCATGGGTGTCGGGCGGGCAAATCCGCGGTCTCGCCAATAAGATCGCGCGAATTTGCGCCGGAACGATGCGCGCGGGTTCCGACTATGCCCGGTTTACGCGGACAGCGCGGATCTGGTCGGGGATGTCGGTGGAAAACGCCGGGTAGGGCGTGCGGGCACGCGGGTCGTCGATGTACCCTTGCGTGTAGGGATCAAAGATTTTTGCGCCCGATGGTTCCTCGGTCATGGGGCCGGAGAAGCCACCGTAGCGTGTGAAGGTGTAAAGCGAGATATTCAGGTCAAGCTCGCCGGGGATTTTGCCGGGAAAGGGGCGGATGAGTGCCGGCTTGTATCCGTCAGGCGCGCCCTCATCCCTGGCTTTTGTGTCGGCGTCCATGGCCGTGACACGCGCGTTGTGGGCTGCGATCGCGCCGCTGACGATGCGGGCGAGGCGCACGAGGTCGGTAGGGTCCATGGGATAGATCACGCAGGCCTTGCCCTCGGCATTGTAGGCTTGGGGATTGCGGTTGTAGGTCGTGCCGGACCCGACATTGTGGGTTGCGGCGATGTCGATGGGCAGGAACTTGTGCGACGCTCGTTCCCGCTTCAAAACCGGGGCGAGGACGTTGAACAGGGTTTGCTGGTCGTCGGGATGCGCGCCGATGTGCAATTTCCAGCCCTGCACGTTGAGGCCCCATTTGCCGGGAATCGCGATGCGCAGCCATGCGCCGGCTGTCTGCGGGTGCGGGAAGATCGACAGATGTGGGTGATCGTGGTCGCCGACAAAATTGAGCCAGCCGTCTTTGCGGTAGTAATCGGCCGACAGATCGGGGGTCTGGGTGTTGTCTGATGCAAGCTTGACCATTGTCTTGTCCTCTGCTGCTATTGGCGTGCTATGGTTGGACAACCCTGCTGCACGTCGCATTATTCGGTTCGGGCACGGTCAGGATTTCCAGACCTGCTCGGGATGGTCCGGATCGAGAATAATTTACTTTGAAGGTCAGCAATTGTGACCTATATCTATAGTAAATCTGTGCAACACTAAGGCGAGCGGGGAGGCCAGCCGATGAATGTCCGACAGGTTTCGCTGAACGATCGGTTTGATCTGGACAAGCACCATGTGCTGCTGAATGGCACGCAGGCGCTGGTGCGGCTGATGCTGATGCAAAAGGCGCGCGATGATGCGGCGGGGGTGCACACGGCGGGTCTGGTCACCGGGTATCGCGGCTCGCCGCTTGGCGCGGTCGACATGCAGATGATGCGCGCGGCCAAGCAGTTGGCCGGGGCCGAGGTGACCTTTCAACCGGGATTGAACGAAGATCTGGCCGCGACGGCCCTGTGGGGCGCGCAGCAGGCCGAGTTGCGCGGTGAAGGGCGGTATGACGGCGTGTTTGGCCTGTGGTACGGCAAGGGCCCGGGCGTGGACCGGTCGGGCGACGCGTTCAAACACGCCAACACGGCAGGCACCTCGCCGCTGGGCGGCGTGGTGGTCGCGATGGGCGATGATCACACCGGCGAAAGCTCGACCGTGTTGCACCAGTCGGAGTTTGCTCTGGTCGATGCCTACATGCCGATCGTGTCACCCGCAGGTGTTCAGGAGATCCTTGATTTCGGCCTTTATGGCTTTGCGCTCAGCCGGTTTTCCGGGCTGTGGGTCGGTCTGAAAACGATGAAGGATACGGTGGAGGCCACGTCGGTGGTCAACGGCGATCCGCATCGGCTGTCCTTTGTGTCACCCGAATTCCTGATGCCCGAGGGCGGGTTGAACATCCGTCTGGTCGATGACCGGATCGAACAGGAACGGCGGCTGGTGCAGTTCAAGACCCGCGCAGCCGAGGCGTTTTCGCGTGCCAACGGTATGGACCGGCGTGTCTGGGGCAAACCCGGCGCCAAGATCGGGTTTGTCGCGGCGGGCAAGAACTGGCTGGACCTGACGCACGCGCTGAACCTTCTGGGGCTGGACGCGGCAGAGGCCGAAAGGCTGGGCATTACCACCTACAAGGTGGGGCAGACCTGGCCGCTGGACATGACAGGGTTCGAGGCATGGGCCGAGGGCCTCGACCTGATCGTCGTGGTCGAGGAAAAGCGCAAGCTGATCGAGGTGCAGATCAAGGAGGCGCTGTTTGACAACCGTCAGGGGCGGCGGGTCTATGGCGGCACACATGGTGCGCGGGGCGAGCCGCTCTTTGCGGGCTACTATGCGCTGGATCCGGTCGAGATCGCACTGAAGCTGGGTGAGGTGCTGGTCGAGGAGGGGCGCAACACCGAAAGCATTCTGGCCGGGATGGCGCAGCTGGACGAGGCGCGCCGGTCCGACAATGCCGAAGAGATCGCGGCGCGCATCCCGTATTTCTGCTCGGGCTGTCCGCACAATTCGTCGACCAAGGTCCCCGAGGGCAGCCGCGCCTACGCGGGCATCGGGTGTCATTTCATGGCGCAGTGGATGGACCGCGAGACGCTGGGCTACACCCATATGGGGGCCGAAGGCGCGAACTGGATCGGTGAGGCGCCGTTTTCCAAACGTGAGCACGTGTTCCAGAACCTTGGCGACGGCACCTACAACCATTCGGGTGTGCAGGCGATCCGGGCTGCTTTGGCGGCCGGGACGAACATAACGTACAAGATCCTTTACAACGACGCTGTGGCGATGACTGGCGGGCAGGGGAACGAGGGCGATCTGTCGCCCTACCGCATCGTGGACGAGGTGCGCGCCATGGGCTGCGCGCACGTGGCGGTCGTTTATGACGACAAGGAAGACGTTGATGTGTCCCGCTTTCCTGCCGGTGTGGACGTGCAGGAACGCGCCTATCTGCAGACGGTGCAGGAACGCTTTGCCAAGACCGAAGGCGTGTCGGTCATTGTCTACGTGCAGACCTGTGCCGCGGAAAAGCGGCGGCGGCGCAAGCGCGGGCAGTTTCCCGATCCGGACCGGCGCGTGTTCATCAACACCGATGTGTGCGAGGGCTGCGGCGATTGCGGGGTGCAGTCGAACTGTGTGTCGATCACGCCGGTGGAGACCGAGCTGGGCCGCAAGCGCGCGATTGACCAGTCGAGCTGCAACAAGGACTTTTCCTGCATCAAAGGGTTCTGCCCCAGTTTCGTGACGGTCGAGGGCGCCACGGTCAAAAAGGCCGCCACGGCGGAGTTGCACCTGCCGGACCTGCCCGAACCCATCTTGCCCGAGATCAAGGGCACGTGGAACGTGGTGGTCACCGGTGTTGGCGGCACTGGCGTCGTGACCATCGGGGCCGTCATGGCGCAGGCCGCGCATATCGACGGCATGGGGGCCGGCCTGATGGAAATGGCGGGGCTGGCGCAAAAGGGCGGTGCGGTGCACATCCACTGCCGTCTGGCGAACGCGCCTGAGGATATCAGCGCCATTCGCGTGGCCACCGGCGAGGCGGACGCGCTGATCGGGGGCGATCTGGTGGTGAGCGCGGGCAAGTCGACGCTCGGGCTGACGTCGCTGGGGCGCACCGGGGCCGTGGTCAACAGCCACGAGATCGTCACCGGCGATTTCACCCGAAACACCGAGTTTACGTTGCCCACCGACCGGCTGGCCTTGTCGCTGGAACGCCGCTTGCGTGACCGGGTGGCGCTGTTTGACGCGTCGGAACTGGCGCGCGTGGTGATGGGCGACAGCATCTTTTCCAACATGATGGTCTTTGGCGCGGCCTGGCAGCAGGGGCTGGTGCCGCTGACGCTGGATGCGATCCGGCAGGCGATCACGCTGAACGGGGCTGCGGTCGACCGCAACCTGCGCGCCTTTGACGTGGGGCGCTGGGCGGTGCTGCATCGGGACGAGGCCAAGGCGCTGATCACGCCCAACGTGGTCACGCTGCCCCAGACCCTTGAGGACAAGATCGCGTTTCGCGCCGATCACCTGACCAGGTACCAGTCGAAGCGGCTGGCCAAGCGCTATCGCAAGCGGGTCGACGCCATCGCGGACACCGATCTGCGCGCGGCGGTGGCAAAGGGCTATCACAAGCTGCTGGCCTACAAGGACGAATACGAGGTCGCGCGCCTGCATCTGGAGACCGAGGCCAAGGCGCGCGAGACGTTCGAAGGCGATTTCAGGCTGTCCTATCACCTCGCCCCGCCGATGATTTCGAAAACCGGACCCGACGGGCGTCCGATGAAACGCGCGTTTGGCCCGCGTATGCAGACGGGCTTCAGGTGGGTGGCGCGGCTCAAGCGTTTGCGTGGCACGCCGCTGGATCCGTTTGGCCGGACCGAAGAGCGGCGGATGGAACGCGCGCTCATCACCGAATACGAACGCGATATGGATGCTGTGCTGCCCAAGCTGACGCCCGAGACGCGCGACGCGATCCTCGCTTTGGCCGAACTGCCCCTGCAGATCCGTGGCTTTGGTCCGGTGAAGGCGGCGAACCAGCAGAAGGCGGCGAAACGGCGCGAAGAACTGCTGGCCACGATCAATTCGGGCGGAACACCGTTGCAGCAAGCGGCAGAGTAGGCGCGACAGCAAAACACTTTGCAACCGCAGGTCTGCCCATTAAAGAACGGGGCACAGCCACGTTGAACGCCAAGCAGATGCCCAACACAGCCCGCCAGTCTACGCGCGAAATCTCTTATGCCTATTCAGCGGCCACGCGGACGGGCCGCGCGATGATCCGTCTGATGGAGAACACCACTGGGCGGTTGCGGCTGATCCGTCGGGCCGCTGGCTATGAGCACGAGGTCGCGGCGGGCCGGGATTTCTGGCAGGTCATGGTCGAACGCTACGGTCTGAGCCTTGATGTCATCGGCGGAAGCCTGAGCGACGTGCCAAAGGACGGGCCGCTGATCCTGATTGCGAACCATCCCTACGGCATTCTGGATGGGCTGATCATGGGTCACATCCTGTCCAGCGTGCGTGGCGATTTCCGCATTCTGGCCAACCGGGTGTTCCGCAAGGCCGAGGATCTGAACCGGATTGTGCTGCCGATCTCGTTTGACGAGACCAAGGAAGCCGTGAAGCAGAACATCGCCACGCGCAAGGCGTCGCTGGATTACCTTGCCAGCGGCGGCGCCATCGGGATCTTTCCCGGCGGAACGGTCAGCACCGGCATCAGTCCGATGGCCCGGCCCATGGATCCCAACTGGCGTGGGTTTACCGCCCGCATGATTGCCAAATCGCGTGCCACGGTGCTGCCGATCTTCTTTGAAGGGCACACCAGCCGATTGTTCCAGATTGCCAGCCACATGCATTTTACCCTGCGCATGGGGCTGATGATCCGCGAGTTTCGGGAACGGGTCGATACGCCGGTCAAATTGTCCATAGGACAGCCCATCGGGCGTGACATTCTGGACCCGATGGCGAGCGACCCCAAGGCGATGATGGCATTCTTGCGCAAAAGCACATATGAGCTGAACCCGAGCCCCGACAAAGCCTTTGATCTGGGGTATGAGTTTGAGGATACGCGCTGGCCCGGGGCATGACGCCTGTGGCCCCGCGCGGGGCCCGAAAGGAGGGCCCGGTAGATGGCGGTTGGCATATTTGATTCCGGTCTGGGCGGACTGACGGTTCTCGAGGCTGCGCAAAAGCGGTTGCCTGAGGTGCCGTTCATCTATCTCGCTGACAGCGCGAACGCACCGTATGGCGTGCGCACGGCTGACGACATCTATGACCTGACAACCACGGCGGTGCAGCGCTTGTTCGATGCGGGCTGCGATCTTGTGATCCTGGCGTGCAACACCGCCTCGGCGGCAGCGTTGCGGCGGATGCAAGAGGCATGGGTGCCGGGCGACAAGCGGGTGCTGGGCGTCTTTGTGCCGCTGATCGAGGCGCTGACCGAACGGCAATGGGGCGACAATTCCCCGCCGCGCGAGGTGGCGGTGCAGCACGTGGCACTGTTCGCGACGCCCGCGACGGTGGCAAGCCGGGCGTTTCAGCGCGAGTTGGCCTTTCGCGCCATCGGTGTTGACGTCGAGGCGCAGGCCTGCGGCGGTGTGGTGGACGCCATCGAAGATGGCGACATGATCCTTGCCGATGCACTGGTGCGGTCCCACGTCGACGCGCTGAAACGCAAGATGCCCAAACCCGAAGCCGCAATCCTTGGCTGTACGCATTACCCACTTATGCAGGCAGAATTTCAGGACGCGCTGGGCGCGGACGTAAAGGTGTTTTCGCAGGCGGGTCTGGTGGGCGAAAGCCTGGCCGATTACCTTGACCGGCACCCGGACAAGATCGGGGCGGGCGCTTCGGCTTACCTCACCACTGGCGACCCGCGGGTTGTGAGCCAGCGCGCCACGCAGTTCTTGCGACGACAGATCACCTTTGAAGCCGCCTGATCTGACGTTTTTACCCATGAGCATGACATGACACATTCCATCGCCATTCTTGGCGCTTCGGGCTATACCGGGGCCGAGCTGATCCGGTTGATCTCCGGGCATTCCTCATTTGAAATCAAATCGCTGGGCGCGCATTCCAAAGCAGGATTGCCGCTGGCGCAGGTCTATCCCCACCTGCGTCACCTGGATCTGCCGGACATGGTCGCGTTTGACGCGATCGACTGGGAGGGCATCGACCTGTGTTTCTGCGCGTTGCCGCACAAGACCAGCCAGGAGGTGATTTCGGGTCTGCCGCGAGACCTGAAGATCGTGGATCTGAGTGCGGACTTTCGGCTGGAAGACCCGGCGGAATACGAAAAGTGGTATGGAAATCCACACGCAGCCGTCGAAATGCAGGGCGAGGCGGTCTATGGCCTGACCGAGTTTTATCGCGATGAGATCGCGGCTGCGCGGTTGGTTGCGGGCACCGGGTGCAACGCGGCAACGGGACAGTTTGCGCTGCGCCCTCTGATTGCGGCGGGGGTGATCGATCTCGATGAGATCATCCTCGATCTCAAGGCGGCGGTGTCCGGGGCGGGCCGGGCGTTGAAGGAAAACCTGCTGCATGCGGAATTGTCCGAAGGGTACCACGCCTATGCGCTGGGCAGCACGCACCGGCATCTGGGCGAGTTCGATCAGGAGTTTTCCAAAGTTGCCGGACGTGCAGTGCGCATCCAGTTTCAACCGCACCTGATCCCGGCCAATCGCGGCATTCTTGGCACCGCGTATGTCAAGGGGGACACGGATGCGATCCATGACGCACTGGCGCGCGCCTATGACGATGAACCGTTTATCGAGGTCTTGCCAATGGGCGAGGCGCCCAGCACGCGGCACATTCGGGGATCGAATTTCTGTCATGTTGGTGTGGTTGCGGATCGGCAATCCGGGCGTGCGATGGTGATTGCCGCACTGGACAACCTGACAAAAGGGTCATCGGGGCAGGCGTTGCAAAATGCCAATCTGATGTTAGGTGTTTCCGAGACTGAGGGGCTCATGATGGCCCCGCTGTTCCCGTGACAGCGCCAAGATTTTTCGACGAAAAATCTTGGTCCTGGCGGACGGAGGTGCGCAGATGAAAAGCCTGAAGAAACAACGCCGCATTCAGATTATCGCGTTGACGGTCATTGGTCTGACCCTATCCACCGCGCTGATTGGTTATGCCATGCGTGACGGGATCAACTTTTTTCGCGCACCCAGCCAGATCCTTGCCGAACCGCCGGGCCCGGCAGAGGTGTTCCGCATCGGTGGATTGGTGGAGGAAGGGTCGATTATCCGCGGTGAGGGCGCGTCGA
This sequence comes from Pseudomonadota bacterium, assembly GCA_038532285.1. Taxonomy (GTDB): domain Bacteria; phylum Pseudomonadota; class Alphaproteobacteria; order Rhodobacterales; family Rhodobacteraceae; genus Tateyamaria. The sequence goes on from JBCBAV010000001.1 coordinate 71,378, forward strand.
TTCGGTTTTCAGTGACAGATGGTGGTGCATCCGTGCCGGTGATCTACACCGGCGTCCTGCCGGACCTGTTTTCCGAGAACGAGGGTATGGTCGGCACGGGGCGTTACATCAATGGCGTCTTTGAAGCCACGGAAATCCTTGCCAAACACGATGAAGAATACATGCCTGCCGAGGTCGTGGATGCGCTCAAGGAGCAGGGCGTCTACAAGCCATCCGACAGCTAGCGTACGCATCGGTTAAGCGGCGTTAACCAGATCACGCGCAGCTTTGCCCCATGCCACAGGCAAAGGGGCCAGGGATGCAGACCGTCAGAGAGATTGCCCAAGAGATCGTGCACCGCGAGGGCGGGTACGTGAATGATCCGGATGATCCCGGCGGCGCAACCAATTTCGGCGTGACCATTCACACGATGCGGTGGTTGGGGCTGGATCTTGATGGAGATGGGGATGTCGATGCGCACGATGTCCGGCAACTCAGCCGTGCGCAGGCGATCGACATTTTTCTGAAACACTATTTCCGCCGGCCGCGCATCGGCGATTTGCCCGAGAGTCTGCACGCGACCGTATTCGACATGTACGTTAACGCGGGCGGCAATGCGGTGAAGATCCTGCAGCGCTTGTTAAGCCAGATGGGTTATCCTTGCAGCGTTGACGGCGCATTGGGGCCACAAACGATTGCCGCAGCGCACAAGGCACAGGACGCAGCCCCGGATCACTTGTCCGACGCATACGGGATCGCGCGGCGCAATTACTATTTCCGCATCGCGGACCGTCGTCCGGCCAGTCGCAAATACGCGCGCACAAGGCGCGGCGGCAAAGGCGGCTGGATCAAGCGGGCCGAAGAGTTCATTTCGCCCCGGTTCCACATGGACCAAGCGGCATTCAACGCGAGGGTGGCAGGATGGGGATGATCGACCGGGTGCTGGGGCTGCTGTTTGGCAGCCGCAATGTCGTGCGCGAAACCGCGGAGGTGTTCCGCGAGAACGCCGAAGCGGGCGCAGAGCGTGCCTATCACGTGCAGACGCAGGCCATGCGGGCCTATGCGCAGGAATACCATGTGGCGCGTACGGGTGCGTTTGATCGGTTCATGGACGGGCTGAACAGACTGCCGCGACCGGCGCTTGCGCTTGGGACGCTGGGCCTGTTCGTGTCGGCGATGGTGGCACCGTTGTGGTTCGCCGAACGGATGCAGGGCATTGCGCTGGTGCCGGAGCCGCTGTGGTGGCTCTTGGGTGTGATCGTGTCGTTTTACTTTGGTGCGCGGCACCAGGTGAAATCGCAACAGTTCCAGCGCGAGATTGCCGCAAGCATGGCGCATGTGCCGCAGGTGATGGAGAACGTGCGCGCCTTGCGCAAGTTGCGGGCGCAGGATGTGGGTGTTGCGGACACAAAAGGTGATGCTGCCCTCGCCGAAGTCGCGCTTGCCGCGCAGGACAATGCCGCCGTTGAAGAGTGGCGCCGAGCCGCATAGCGCGTGGTCATTGCGACATAATCGCCGGTGTATTGGCCCCGGCGTGTGGGGTGAATATACTCGGCTCATGTTGAATGAACTGGGACATTTCGCGCTGATCCTCGCCTTTGCTGTTGCGATCTTGCAGGCCACTGTGCCGCTCATCGGTGCGTGGCGTCGGGATGCGCGCTGGATGGCCATGGCCGAGCCGGCTGCAACAACGCAGTTCCTGCTGATAGCGTTCTCGTTCGGCGCTCTGGTCTGGGCCTTTGTCGTTTCGGATTTCTCGCTGCGGTTGGTGACGCTGAACAGCCATTCGGCCAAGCCGATGATCTACAAGATTTCGGGCACGTGGGGGAACCACGAGGGGTCGATGCTGCTGTGGGTGCTGATCGTGGCGCTATTTGGCGCCATGGCGGCGTGGTTCGGTGGCAATCTGCCGCCCACGATGCGGGCGCGGGTGTTGGCCGTGCAAGGGGCGATTGGCGTGGCCTTCCTCGCTTTCATCCTGTTCACGTCGAACCCGTTTTTGCGCCTTGTGACGCCGCCCTTTGATGGGCAGGACCTGAACCCGCTTTTGCAGGACGTCGGTTTGGCCCTGCACCCGCCGTTCCTGTACCTCGGCTATGTGGGCCTGAGCATGGCGTTTTCCTTTGCCGTGGCTGCGCTAATCGAGGGGCGCGTGGATGCCGCGTGGGGCCGCTGGGTGCGGCCTTGGACGTTGTCGGCGTGGATCTTTCTGACCATCGGGATCGCGCTGGGGTCGTGGTGGGCCTATTACGAATTGGGTTGGGGCGGGTTCTGGTTCTGGGACCCGGTCGAGAATGCGTCATTTATGCCGTGGCTGCTGGCAGCCGCGCTTTTGCACTCGGCCATCGTGGTGGAAAAACGCGAAGCGTTGAAATCCTGGACAATCCTGTTGGCGATCCTCGCCTTTGGCTTTTCGCTGATCGGCACGTTTATCGTGCGGTCGGGACTGCTGACGTCGGTGCATGCCTTTGCGAATGACCCAGAACGCGGCGTGTTCATCTTGATGATCATGGGGTTCTTTATGGGTGGGGCGCTGCTGCTGTTTGCGCTGCGGGCCGGTAGGATGGAAGCCAAGGGCGTTTTCGGCATGGTCAGCCGCGAAAGCGCGCTGCTCGCGAACAACCTGCTGCTTGCGGTAAGCTGTTTCGTGGTCTTTGTGGGGACCATGTGGCCCGTGGTGGCCGAAATGTTCTTTGACCGCAAGCTGAGCGTTGGGCCAGTGTTTTTCAACATCGCGTTCACGCCGTTCATGGTGCTCTTGGGGCTGATCCTGCCCATCGGCGCGATGATCCCGTGGAAGCGGGGGCAGGTGAGCCGCGCCATACGGCCCTTGCGGATCGTGTTTGTGCTGGCGCTCGCCTGTGCGGGCCTCGCGTGGGCCATGAACACCGGGCGCAGCCTGATCGGGCCGATGGGCGCGTTTCTGGGCGCGTGGTTGGTAATGGGGGCAGCGGTCGACCTTGCGTCGCGCACAGGCAAGCACTTTTACCCCGCGCGCCTGCTACACCTGCCACGGGCCGATTGGGGCAAGGCGACGGCCCATGCGGGCCTGGGTGTGACGATGCTGGGCGTCGCGGGGCTGGTGTCGTGGCAGAGCGAGGATATCCGCGTCGCACAACTCGGGCAGCCGTTTGAGGTTGCGGGCTACACGTTGACGCTGGACGACGTGCAGCAGGTCGAGGGGCCGAATTACCTGAGCACCATGGGCTTTGTGACGGTCGCACAGAATGGCCGCGAGGTGGCGCAACTGCGCCCGGAAAAGCGGATCTATCCGGTGGCGCAGATGCCCACGACCGAAGCCGGGATCGACTATAATCTGGCGCGCGATGTGTATGTGGTCATTGGCGATGCGCAATCGGGCGGCGGTTGGGCGATCCGAACCTTTATCAAGCCGCTGACCAACTGGATCTGGATCGGTTGCGCGCTGATGTCCTTGGGTGGATTGCTCAGCCTTTCTGACCGCAGGTTCCGTGTGGCGGCTGGCGCGCGCAAGGCACCGCAAGGGATGCCGGCGGAATGATAAGGTGGGCGCTTGTTGTATGGTTCGCGCTGGCAACGACGGCGCTGGCGCTTGACCCCAAGGAAATGTTGCCTGACCCCGCAGATGAGGAGCGGGCGCGCACACTGGATCATGCGTTGCGCTGTGTTGTGTGCCAGTCGGAGTCTGTGGCCTCATCGAACGCGCCGTGGGCAATCGAGGCGCGCAGGGTGGTGCGTCAGCAGGTGGCGGCAGGGCAAGACGATGCCGCGATCCTTGATTTCTTTGTCGAGCGTTATGGCGAGTTTGTTCTGATGACGCCGCGTACCGACGGGGCCAATTGGCTGCTTTGGGCCGCAGCGCCGGCGATGTTTCTGCTCGCCCTTGGGCTGGGCTGGGCGTATCTGCTCGGTCGCACCCGCGCACCCGCCCGCGCCGAGCAAGGGCTGAGCCCCGAGGAAGCGCGCAGATTACGTGAGATCATGGACGAGTAAGGGGCTGTTCTGAACCGTTCGGTTTGGTTAGACAGGATCGAACCGCACCGGAGCGTCTCATGAAATACGAAACGATCACCTATGACCTGACCGACGGCATCGCCACCGTCACATTGAACCGTCCCGAAAAGATGAACGCGCTTAGCACGCAGATGCGGGCCGAAATCACCCATGCTGTCACCGAGGCAGGGCAGGCCGCGCGTGTTGTCGTGATCACGGGCGCAGGCAAGGCGTTTTGTTCAGGGCAGGACCTTGGTGATCGGGCCAATGCGGCTGACATCGATTTGGAACGCACGTTGCGCGACGAATACGAGCCGATGATTGGTGCCATCGTGAAATGCCGGGTGCCGACGATCGCGGCGGTGAACGGGCCGGCGGCCGGGGCCGGGGCCAACCTTGCGCTGGCTGCCGACGTCGTTATCGCGGCTGAAAGCGCGTATTTCATGCAGGCCTTTACACGCATTGGTCTGATGCCGGATGCTGGCGGCACTTACGTGCTGCCACGCACGATGGGCATGGCCAAGGCGATGGGAGCGGCCCTTTTTGCCGACAAGATCAGCGCCCGGCAGGCCGACGCATGGGGCATGATTTGGGAAGCGGTGGCGGACGACACGTTCGAAAGCCACTGGAAGGGGCGCGCCATGCATCTGGCCAGCGGTCCGACACAGGCGTTCAAGGCGGTCAAACGCGCGATCCGCGCGAGCTGGCACAACGACATGGACGCGCAACTGGCCGCTGAAGCACGGGCGCAAGGGGTTTGTGGCAAGACGCGGGATTTTCGCGAAGGCGTGCTGGCCTTTACCGAAAAGCGCAAGCCGGGCTTCGAGGGGCGGTAACCGCCCCTCAGGGCGCTCAGGTCAACTGCACAATGAACAGATTGTTCGGGCCGAGGTCGAAAATATCTGTTCCGCTCAGGGTGGCCAGAACCGCGTTTTCCTGGGATGACACGGCGATCGAGACTGTTGCGTCGCCTGAATCGTCTTCGCTGAAGAACACGTTTGGTGCGGTTGTGCCTGTGTAGTTGTAGATGATGATATCCTCGGCCGGGTCAAAGTCGGTGATCACGGCAGGCTCATCCGGGATCACCCAATCGCCGATATCGACCACGTCCGCGCCGGACCCTGTACTGACAATGTCATTGCTGCCGGCAACGATGTCATCGTCGCCCACGCCGCCATTGATCGTGTCCGCCTCACCCGACTCGTTGCTCAGATCTATGAACGTATCGAGCGAGATGGGCAAAAACCCGGTTTCGGCAACTTCGTCAAAGATGGCTGCGCTGTCGAAAATGTCGGCGCCGAACAGGATGTCATCACCCGTGTCGCCAAAAAGCGTGTCTTCGCCAGAGTCGGCCCAGAGAATATCGTCCTCTGCTCCACCACGCATGAAATCGTCACCCGAGCCGCCAATGACGATGTCAAACCCGTCCTGACCGAAAACACGGTCATCATCGGCACCGGCATGCACCAGATCGTTGCCGGCTCCGGCAAAGACAGTGTCGTCGCCGCCGCCTGTTTCGAACGTTTCCGGATCCTCGGTGCCACTGGCCCGGTCGGCGGTGGCGGGTGCTGTATCGTCATCGTCGTCGCTGATTACCGCGCTGATCAACCCGACGCCGAGCAAAGACAGTAAAATAATTCCAATCATTATCGAATCCCCCGGATGTAAAACACAATGTTACCAAATTGTTAACGTGGAGGAGGCTACGCGTATACACGCTATGCGGACAAAAGAAACGGCAGTGTTTCCGTTGGTGAAACACTGCCGCCTTTGGTCGTTCATTATTGCCCGAAACGGGCGGGATCAGCGGCTTTCGATGTCGACATAGTCACGGGCCGTGTCGCCCAGATACAGCTGCCGCGGGCGGCCGATCTTGTTCTGTGGATCGGCGATCATCTCTTTCCACTGACTGACCCAGCCGACGGTGCGCGACAGGGCAAAGATCGGTGTGAACATTGACGTGGGGAAGCCCATCGCCTCGAGAATGATGCCTGAATAGAAGTCCACGTTCGGGAACAGCTTTTTCTCGGCGAAATAAGGATCGGCGAGGGCCTGTTCCTCGAGCGCCTTGGCGGTGGCGAGGATCGGGTTGTTTTCTACGCCCAGCAATTCCAGAACCTCGTCGGCGGACTGTTTCATTACTGTCGCGCGCGGGTCAAAGTTCTTGTAGACCCGGTGGCCAAAGCCCATCAGGCGGAACGGGTCGTCCTTGTCCTTGGCGCGGGCGATGAACTCGGGGATGCGGTCGGGGGTGCCGATTTCCTTGAGCATTTCGAGACAGGCCTGGTTCGCACCACCATGTGCCGGCCCCCAGAGGCAGGCGATGCCCGCGGCGATGCAGGCAAACGGATTGGCGCCCGAGGACGACGCCAGCCGGACCGTCGAGGTCGAGGCGTTCTGTTCATGATCGGCGTGCAGGGTAAAGATGCGGTCCATGGCGCGGGACAGGATCGGGTTGACCTCGTAATCCTCGGCCGGTACGGCAAAGCACATGCGCAGGAAATTCGACGCATAGTCCAGATCGTTGCGCGGATACACGAACGGCTGACCGATGGAGTATTTGTAGGCCCAGGCTGCAATCGTCGGCATCTTGGCGATCAGGCGGTGGCTGGCAATCTCGCGCTGGCGTTCGTCGGCGATATCTGTGCTGTCGTGATAGAACGCCGACATTGCGCCCACCACGCCGACCATGATGGCCATCGGGTGCGCGTCGCGCCGGAACCCGCGGAAAAAATTCTGCATCTGTTCATGCAGCATGGTGTGGCGGGTGATGGTGCTTTCGAACGCTTCGAGATCAGCGGCCGAGGGCAGTTCACCGTAAAGCAACAGATAGCAAACCTCGAGATAGTGCGACTTGCTGGCCAGTTGATCGATCGGATAGCCGCGGTGCAGCAGGATCCCTGCGCCGCCGTCGATATAGGTGATCGTGCTGTCGCAACTGCCGTTGACGTGAAGCCGGGGTCATAGGTGAACACGCCCGCCTGGGCGTAGAGCTTGCGGATATCCAGCACATCGGGCCCTTC
>JBCBAV010000002.1:0-67804 GCA_038532285.1 Pseudomonadota bacterium
CCGCGATCCCGATGCGGAAGCTGTCAACCGAGGTGGCCATAGGATTGGCGCCGGAGATCCCCGCGGCGGCGTAACTGGCCAGGGCCACGGGCGGCGTGATGGCCGAGACCACGGCGAAGTAGAAGACGAAGAAATGCGCCGTGAGCTGCGGGATGCCCAGATCGACCAGACCGGGTGCCACGACCGAGGCGGCCACGGCATAGGCCGCCGTCGTCGGCATGCCCATGCCGAGCAGGATCGCGATGCACATGGCGAAGAACAGCGCCAGAAACTGGCTGACCCCCGCCAGATCCAGCAGAACCGCCGAGAACCGCGCGCCGACACCCGTCAGGCTGATCACGCCCACAATGATGCCCGCACAGGCACATACGGCGATGATCTGGATCGACATGACACCGGCCAGCTCGAACGCCTTGATGATCGACCCCAGCCCCATCCGGTAGGGCGTCAGCCACGACACCACCGCCGCGGCAACGGTCGCCAAGGTGCCCGCACGGATCACCGAATAGCCCATGAACAGCGCCGCGATCAGGATGATGATCGGCAGGAACAGGAACACCCGCCGCGCCATCTCGCGCAGCTTGGGCAACTCGTCCTCGCGCATGCCGCGCATGCCCATCTTGGCCGCCTCGAAATCCACCATGAAGTAGATCGACGCGAAATACAGCACCGCCGGGATGATCGCGGCAATGGCGATCTCCTGGTAGGGGATGCCGGTAATCTCGGCCATGATAAAGGCCCCTGCCCCCATGATCGGCGGCATGATTTGCCCCCCGGTAGAGGCCGCGGCCTCAATCGCGCCGGAGGTCTTCTTGTCGTAGCCCACCTTCTTCATCAAAGGGATGGTCAAGGACCCGGTCGCCACAACGTTGCCCGCGGACGTGCCGTTGATCATGCCCATGAGGCCGGAGGCGAAGATCGCCACCTTGGCGGGGCCGCCACGCGCGCGCCCTGCTGCGGCAAAGGCGAAGTTGACGAAGTAATCGCCCACTTTCGACGCCTGCAGGAACGCGGCGAAAATGATGAACAGGATGATATAAGTCGAAGACACCGCCGTCGTTGGCCCCAGAATACCGGCGTCCGAATAGACGTGTCCAAAGAAGCGCTGCCAGCTATAGGCGCTTTGCACCGCGAGAATGCCAGGCAGCAGATGCGCGGTGAAGGTGTATACCAGAAAGACGCCGGTGATGATCACCAGCGCCAGCCCCGCCACGCGGCGGGTCAGTTCGAGGATCATGGCCGACCCGGCGGTCGCGGCAAAGGCCACGCCGATAGGCACAAACGGTGTCCCGACCGAGTTGCGGGCCGCGGTGCCGTAGATCGCGGTGAAATAGATCGCCACCACACCGGCGCAAACCGCCAGCACGATGTCCGATGCCGCCACCTGCGCCCGGTCACGCTTTTCAAACCAGCCCATGAGCACGGCGCCCAGCGATGCGATCAGCAAGGGGATACCAAACCAGTACACCTCGGCGGTGTAGATGTCGGTGCCCGGGAAGGCCGCCCACGTGGTCAGGCCGCCCATTTGCGGCAAGGTGCCGGAATTGATGGTTTGCACAAAGCCCACAGCCGTAACGCCCGCAACAAGTGCCGGAACGATCAACAGCGCGGCCGCGATACTGATTATCTTTGACCCGCCCCTGTCATCCTCGCGTGCGCGAAAGGTATGCGCGGAGTACAGCACGAAACCCAAGGCCAGCGCACCGGCGATGTGCACGATGCGGAAATTCCAAGTCTCGAGGGGGAATTGCGGCAGAAATCCAATCTCGACGCCGGTATAGTCGGAAATCGACACCCCGTTCAGCGCGATCATGTGAAACGCAGCATATATCGCCGCAAGTGCTGCGATCAGCAAATAAGAACGGCCCGTAAAAAGGCGGCGGTTGCCCTCGACGGGTTCGTCGTCAACGCCTTCGGCGATCACCTGCTCGGTTGTGGTCTGGCTGGCACTGTCGGTCATTGGTCTTCCCCCCAAAGGAAGCGCCCGGCCTGCTGCCGGGCGATGGCTCCTGACCGTTGCCGGTCAGGAGTTTTTGCTTGTAAACGGAGAGCTTAGCCGCCGTGGATCATGTCGGCGGGAATGTCTGCACCTGCATTTTCAGTGAACCACTTGGCCGCACCCGGGTGCCACTTGAGCACGCCGTTCTTGTCCCAGTTTTCGGGCAGCGTCGACCGGGCGGCCTTGTGGATGCCCATCATCCGCTCGTTGTCGGACATGATCACGTCGACCACGGCCTCAACAAACGATGCGGGCAGCTCGCAGTTGGCGATGGCAAAGTTCCACATCGACACCGAGTTGGCGTCTGCGGACATCGACGTGTAGGTGTCGGACGGGATGGTGAACTCGGACACCGGGAACGACCCAAGGATCTTGCTGCGCTCTTCTTCCGTGAAGGCGATGAAGTTCACCTCGGTCTGGACCTCAAGCTGGCTGACCGCAGGGGTCGGTACACCCGCCGCAAACGCGATCACGTCCAAGAGGCCGTCCTGCAACTGACCGCCGAGATCGTTCCAGCCACCATTGCGGCGCTCGAACTCGATACCCAGCTCTTCCATCATGCGGGGGAAGTACGTGTCAGATGTCGACCCGGCAGGGCCAAAACCGATGCGTGCGCCGGCAGGGATTTCAGAGATCGCCGAGATGCCCGACGACTTGAGCGTCGTGATGGCGAACGGCGTCTGGTACATCGGGAACATCGCGCAGGAGCCGGTCATCTGCAGACCGGGTGCGATCGGGTTGGTGCCCTGCAGCGATTCCGCGGCCGGACCCATCGTGGTCATGCCGAACTGTGCGTCGCCGGTGTGCACCAGCGCCATGTTCTGCATGGGACCACCGGTGACTTCGCCGCCGCCCGACAGGCCCAGCTCTTCGGCGACAAGGTTCGCCCAGCCCGACCCGTAGGCAAAGTATGTGCCGCCTTGCGACGCCGTGCCAACGGTAAAGCTCTCGGGCCAGCCGGTGCGGTCCTGATGGCCGTCGGCCAGGGCCACGCCCGCGCTGAGTGTGGTCGCGACAACCGCGGCGGTGAACCGCGTGAACGCTGTGTATTGCATGTGATCCTCCAATTTTATCTCCCGGATTTATGCTCAGCACCTCCTCCAAGGGGTGCTGTCCGGTGTCACCTAGTTTTAGGCGTGCGGAAAACTACAGTGATGCGCCGGGGATGCTCAAGAGCAAAACTGGCCCCAAGGCGCGGCACCCGCCGAACTTTTTGTGAGTGCCGCGAATGACCGCAAGAACGACGGGGAGCGCCATATGCGCCAACATAAGATTGCCGCCATCCCCGCCGACGGGATTGGACCCGAGGTGATTGCTGCCGGATTGCACGTGCTTGACGCGCTCGCGGCGCGCGAGGCCGATGTGGCGTTTGACGTGACCCGGTTCGACTGGGGATCAGATTTTTTCAGGCGCCACGGCGTCATGATGCCCGACGACGGGCTGGACCAGCTAAAACCCTTTGACGCGATCTTTTTCGGGGCTGTGGGCGCGCCAGACGTGCCGGATCACGTGACGCTCTGGGGCCTGCGCCTGCCGATTTGTCAGGGGTTTGACCAATACGCAAATGTGCGCCCCACCCGCATCCTGCCCGGCGTGCGCGCCCCGCTTGCAGGTGTTGGACCAGGCGATCTCGACTGGGTCATCGTGCGCGAAAACTCCGAAGGGGAATACGCAGGCCACGGCGGGCGCGCCCATCGCGGCCTGCCCGAGGAGGTCGCGACCGAAACCGCGATTTTCACCCGCGTGGGCGTCACCCGGATCATGCGCTATGCCTTTGCGCAGGCCGCGTCGCGTCCGCGCAAGCATCTGACCGTGGTGACAAAATCCAACGCCCAGCGGCACGGGCTGGTGATGTGGGACGAGATCGCCGCCGAGGTGGCGGCCGAATTTGCCGATGTCAACTGGGACAAGGAACTGGTCGACGCGATGACCGTGCGTATGGTCAAACGCCCCGCCAGCATCGACACCGTCGTGGCCACCAACCTGCACGCCGACATCCTGTCGGACCTCGCGGGCGCGCTGGCCGGGTCGCTGGGGGTGGCCCCCACCGCCAACATCAACCCCGAACGCCGCTTTCCGTCGATGTTCGAACCGATCCACGGCTCGGCCTTTGACATTACAGGCCAAGGGATCGCCAACCCCGTGGCCACGTTCTGGACCGCCAGCCAGATGCTCAACCACCTCGGCGAGGCGAGCGCCGCTGCCCGCCTGATGCGCGCGGTAGAACAGGTGTGTGCAAGCGGCATCCTGACCCCTGACGTGGGCGGCACCGCCACCACCAAAGACGTCACTGACGCCGTTTGCGAAGCGATCCGCGCCGACAACGCCTGACCCCATCCCCGGCATTTTCTGGGACTGCCGGTTGCACTGTTGCCAATTCTGTTCAAAGCTTGAGCCAAGGGGAAGAACCCCAAGAACAGGGAGTGCAACATGAACACCTATCTCGATTACCTCAAAGTCCGTGCGGCCTTGGGCCAGATGTCACGACGCGAATTCATCGGTCGCGCCATGGCGCTGGGTCTGACGGCGGCGGCGGCAAACACGATGCTGGCCAGCGCGGTGCGCGCGGCTGGCCCGCAAACCGGCGGCACGTTGCGCATGGGTCTGCAGGGGGGTGCCACCACCGACAGCCTCGACCCCGCGCTCGCCGCCAACCAGACCGCGCTGTCCGTGACGCGCCTCTGGGGGGAATCGCTGGTGGAGCTGTCCGACGACGGCGGCATCCGCGGCCTTGTCGCCGAAAGCTATGAAAGCTCGCCCGATGCGGCCACATGGCGGTTCAAGATCCGCTCCGGCATCACCTTCTCCAACGGTCAGGCCGTCACTGCCGAGGACGCCGTGAAATCGCTCCAGCGCCATTCGGGCGAGGACACCAAATCCGGCGCGCTCGGCATCATGCGGTCGGTCAAGAACGTGTCCGCCGATGGTGACAACGTGGTTGTGGAACTCGACGGCCCCAATGCCGACCTGCCCTACCTGATGGCCGACTATCACCTGATCGTGCAGCCGGGTGGCGGCATGGATGACCCCGCCGCAGGCATCGGCACCGGACCTTATGTCCTGAAAGAGATCGACATGGGCGTCCGCTTTGTCGCGGAGAAAAACCCAAATTACTGGGGCGACTACGGCTATGCGGGTATCATCGAACTGATCGTGATCAATGACAACACAGCCCGTGTGGCCGCCCTGCAATCGGGCCAGGTTGACATGATCGACCGTGTCCCGCCCAAGACCGCAGGCCTTGTCGCGCGCGCGCCCACGATCAACGTGCACCGCACCGCAGGCCCCGGCCACTATGTGTTCATCGCGCACACCAACACGGCGCCGTTCGACAACCCCGACCTGATGCTGGCGCTGAAATACGGTATCAACCGGCAGGAAATGGTGGACAAGATCCTGTTCGGCTACGGCTCGGTCGGCAACGACACCCCGATCAACGCAGCCTATCCCTATTTTACGCAGCTTGAGCAACGTGAATACGATCCCGACAAGGCCAAGTTTCACTTTGACAAATCGGGCCACGACGGGTCGGTGCTGCTGCGCACATCGGAAAACTCGTTCCCCGGCGCGCCCGATGCCGCCGCCCTGTTCCAGCAGTCGCTGGCCAGCGCAGGTGTCCCGCTTGAGATCAAGCGAGAGCCCAACGACGGCTACTGGTCCGAGGTCTGGAACAAGCAGCCGTTCTGCACATCCTACTGGGGCGGACGGCCGACACAGGACCAGATGTTCACCACGGCCTACCTGTCCACGGCGGACTGGAACGACACGCGGTTCAACAACTCGCAGTTTGACGACCTGCTGTTCTCGGCCCGCGCCGAACTGGACGACGCCCGCCGGACGCAGATGTATGCCGACATGGGCAGCATCCTGCACAACACCGGCGGCCTGATCTGCCCGATGTTCAACGACTTTGTCGACGCCACATCGGACAAGATCGAAGGCTGGCAGGACGATACCGCGGGCTTTGCCCTGATGAACGGCTATGCGCCGATGCGGATGTGGGTAAAGGCCTAAGCCCTTGTCATCACTCTTGAAACTTCTCGCCCAGCGCATTGCGCTGGGCGTGCTTCTGCTGTTTCTCGTGTCCATCCTGATCTTTGTGGGCACGATCATCCTGCCGGGTGATGTGGCCGAATCCATCCTCGGCCAATCCGCAACGCCCGAGGCGCTGGAAAACATCCGCCGCGATCTGGGCCTGAATGACCCGCCGGTGCAACGCTACTTTGCTTGGCTCGGCGGCGCGCTGACCGGAGACCTTGGAACCGCGCTCACCTCAGGCCAGGAGATTGCACCTGTGCTGGGCGCGCGCATGGCCAATACGCTGTTCCTTGCGTTCTGGGCGGCGGTCATCTCTGTCCCGCTGGCGATCTTCCTCGGCCTTCTCGCCGTGCGCTATCGCGAGCGCTGGCCCGATAAGCTGATTTCGGGCGCGACGCTGGCGTCGATCTCGGTGCCGGAATTCCTGATTGGCTACATCCTGATGTTCGTCGTGGGGGTAAAACTAGGCTGGTTCCCCTCTACCGCCATCGGCTTTCGACCCGACGCGCCCGTGCTGGACAAGCTGCACGCCATCGCGATCCCGGTCATGGTGCTGACGCTGGTGGTGCTGGCGCACATGATGCGCATGACCCGCGCCGCGATCCTGAACGTGATGCAATCGGCCTATGTCGAAACCGCCGAGCTCAAGGGCTTGGGCATGTTCACGATCATCTGGCGGCATGCGTTCCCGAACTCCATCGCGCCCATCGTGAACGTGGTGATGCTGAACCTGGCCTACCTCGTTGTTGGCGTCGTGGTGGTTGAGGTGGTGTTCGTCTACCCGGGCATGGGGCAGTACCTGGTGGATCACGTGTCCAAGCGTGACGTACCGGTGGTGCAGGCCTGCGGGTTGATATTTGCCGCCGTCTATATCGGGCTGAACCTTGTCGCGGACATCGTGTCGATCCTCGCCAATCCTCGGCTAAGGCATCCAAAATGACGTGCCGAAACAAGTTTCACCACGTCATTTCGTGCGGACAGAGCGGGTTTCAATCAGAAACACGCGGAGTCCGGCACCCCTTCGATCCTCCGGGCGCTGGAGGCCGGTCATGAAAAACATTTCTCTTGCTGCGGGCCTTGGCCTGTTCTTTACGGCGGCGTTTTTCCTCATGGCGCTCTTCGCGCCGCTCATCGCCCCGTACGGCATGGCCGAGGTCGTGGGCGGCGTGTGGGAGCCTGCGTCGGACAAGTTTCTTCTGGGCACCGACAGCATCGGGCGCGACCTGCTGAGCCGCCTGATCTATGGCGGGCGCACCACGATTTTCATCGCGACTGCCGCCACTTTGCTCAGCTTTTCGTTGGGCTCGGTCCTCGGGTTTTTGGCAGCCGTCATGGGCGGTTGGGTGGATCAGGTACTGTCGCGCTTTGTCGATCTGCTGATGTCGATCCCGTCGCTGATCTTTGCGCTAGTCGTGCTGTCGGTGATGCCGGTGACCGTGCTGGTGCTGATCCTTGTCATGGGCCTCCTGGACGCTACGCGAGTCTACCGATTGGCGCGCGCGGTGGCGGTGGACATCAACGTCATGGATTACGTCGAAGCGGCGACGCTGCGCGGGGAAGGACGGGCATGGATCATCTTTCGCGAGATCCTCCCCAACGCATTGTCGCCGCTCGTGGCTGAAATGGGATTGCGGTTTATTTTCATGGTCTTGTTCGTCTCGACCTTGTCGTTTCTCGGCCTGGGCGTACAACCGCCGCAGGCCGATTGGGGCGGGATCGTGAAGGAAAACGCCGAAGGGATCGTCTATGGCATCGGGGCCGCGTTGTGGCCCGCGGTGGCGATTGCGACGCTGGCGATTTCGGTGAACCTCGTGGCGGACTGGGTGCTGAACCGGACCACGTCTTTGAAAGGGGGTCGGGGATGAACAGGCCCTCAAGTAGCGAAGCGGTAGAGCCCGATCGAGAGCCACTTCTGAAAGTGCGCGATCTTAAGATCGGCGCGACCGTCTATCCGCCCGGACAAAAGCCGCATGACATCGAGATCGTGCACGGTGTGTCCTTTGACCTGCAACCCGGTAAGGTTTTGGGATTGATCGGAGAATCCGGCGCGGGCAAGTCCACGATTGGCCTCGCCTCCATGGCCTACGGTCGTGGCGGGGTTGAGATCACCGGTGGTGAAGTGTGGGTCAACGGGCGCGATATTCTGGCCACCACGACGGGCGATGTGAAGCGGCTGCGGGGGGGTGAGGTGACGTATGTGTCGCAGTCTGCGGCGGCGTCGTTCAATCCTGCGAAGCGGATTTTGGAGCAGGTGGTTGAGGCGGCGGTGCGGCATGGGAAGCTGAGCCGCAAGCAGGCCGAGGCCAAGGCGATTTTATTGTTTGAAAAGCTGGGGTTACCGGATCCGGCGAATATCGGGAAGCGGTATCCGCATCAGGTGTCAGGCGGGCAGTTGCAGCGGTGCATGACGGCGCTTGCGTTGTGTCCGGACCCAGATCTTGTGGTTTTTGACGAACCGACCACTGCGCTGGACGTCACCACGCAAATCGACGTGCTGATGGCGATCAAGGAAGCGATCCGCGACACCGGCGTCGCGGCGATCTATATCACACATGATCTTGCGGTTGTGGCGCAGGTCAGCGACGACATCATGGTGCTGAAGATGGGTGAGACGGTCGAATACGGCCCCACCGACCAGATCATCAATGCCCCGCAGGAAGCGTATACGCAGGCGCTGGTGTCGGTGCGGTCGATCCAGCACGAGGAGAAGGCGCCGACGCCCGATCCGGTGCTGCGCGTGTCGGGTGTCACGGCGCGGTACAGGGGGCTGAGCTTTGACGTTCTGCGGGACGTATCAGTCGACGTGCATCCGGGCCAAACCCTTGCCGTTGTTGGCGAATCCGGGTCGGGCAAGTCGACGCTGGCGCGTGCGATCACCGGCCTTTTGCCGCCCTCGGCGGGGCGGATCGAATTTGCCGGGCGCACCCTGTCGCCGGATCAGCAGAGCCGCAGCAAGGAGGATCTGCGCGAGTTGCAGATGATCTACCAGATGGCGGATGTGGCGATGAACCCGCGCCAAACGGTGGGCACGATCATCGGGCGGCCGCTGGAGTTCTACTTTGGCCTGCGCGGGGCAGAGAAGCGCAAGCGGATCAAGGAGCTGCTGGACGAGATCGAGATGGGCGACGGGTTCATCGACCGCTATCCCGCTGAACTGTCCGGCGGGCAGAAACAGCGGGTGTGCATCGCCCGCGCACTGGCGGCCAACCCCAAGCTGATCATCTGTGACGAGGTGACCAGCGCGCTTGATCCTCTGGTTGCAGATGGCATCCTGAAGCTGTTGTTAAATCTACAGAAAATCGAAGGCGTGTCGTACCTGTTCATCACCCACGATCTGGCCACGGTGCGCAGCATCGCCGACAGTATCGCGGTGATGTATCAAGGCGAAGTGGTGCGCTATGGCCCCAAATCGCAAGTGCTGGCGCCGCCCTTTGATGACTATACCGATCTGCTGCTGAGCTCGGTGCCGGAGATGCGGTTGGGCTGGCTGGAAGAGGTGATCGCCACCCGCAAGATGGAGAGTGCCGGCAACTAGATGTTGTGGTGGCGCGTTTTGCGACCCGGCCCTCCGGGGGCGGTTTATTTGGCGAAATGAAGATTGGATCGTACGCCGCGGTTAACGGGGCGTGCGGTGGTGGTGATTGCGGGTTTTGATGAAAACGGGCCGGGTTTTGTACAAAACGCGGGCTGGTTTCGGGGCGGATTTGGCCCTGTTTTGGCGTTTTGTTCAAAATGGGGGCTGTTTTGTACAAAACGGCGCGGTGGTGCGCATTAACGGGGTGTTAGGGCTTTGCGTTTGTTAAGGATTGGGCGGGCACGTTTACGTTTCTTTGGGATTTGGGCCTAGACGAGGTCGCGGGGGATGTCTTCGGACCAGTTTTGGCTGTGGACCGTGCCGTCCTGATCTGTCGCATTCAGAGTGGCGGTGATCTGCCAGACCTCGCGCAGGGCGGCGACGGTCACGGTGGTTTCGACCTGCGCATGCCAATCGTCGCGGGCGTAGGATTTGAGCCAGTGGATCGTGGCGCGCGCGCTGTTGGGATCGTCCGGGTGGATGTCGAACCGTTCGGAGAAAGCATTGCGCACGACAAGGCCGGTGTGCAGGTGGCGTTCTGCGCCGCTGTCGGCCTCGGTCAGGTGCGTCTCGACCCCGGTGATGAGGTTGGTGGTGTGGGTGCGGGTGCGCGTGCCTTGGGTGAGCTGTTCGGTTTGCAGGGGCGTGGCGCCTTGCGCTGGGGCGAAGGGCGCGAGGGTTTCGTCCTCGGGGCGCGAGGGGCGCAGGGGGAGGTCGAGTTTCATGTTTTCGAGCGTGAGGGTGGCGGCGGTTTGCGATGGCCAGATGATCGGCCAGTAGGACGTGGCGAGTGACAGGCGCAGGCGCTGGCCCGCGGCGATGCGCTGACCGCAGGCGTTGAGTTGCATTGTGATGTCCTGGGGGTCGCCCGGGGGCATGGGTTCGGGGTGCGCGTGGCTGTGCCGGTGCGCGAGGTTCAGCACGCCGTAGCTGATGAGCGTGGCGCGGCCCTGATCGTCCACCGCCGAGAGGACGGCGGCGAGGTTGGCTTGCGGGGCGTCGGAGGTGATGCGCGCGTGGAGAATGGGAAAGCCGAGGAGCGTGAGGTCTTCGCCGAGTGGCGCGGTCTCGTAAGACGTCATCAGGCCCGCCTCGCCCATCTGGTCGGCGGCGGCGTCGGGGACGAGGCCGTAGCCGAACCATGCGCCCGCGGTCCAGCCTGCGGTCTGCGGGGCGGCGAGCGTGATGGGTGCCTGCTGCCCCGCTGTGCTCAGGCCCTCTGGCCCCGGGTGCAGGGTTTGGGTGGTGATCGCCGTGCCGTGCCATGCGGGTTCGGCGACCCATGTGCCGGGCCACGTGGCGCGGTAGGTGCGCGGGCGGTCAGGCTCTTGCATCCAGGCGCGCAGCATCGGTTCGGCCATGATGCCGGTGTCGATGCCCTTGAGGTGGTGGTCCCACCATCGCAAGGCCTCTTGCAGGAAGCCGATCTGGGGGCCCGGTTTGGCGAAGTGGGGGTACTTGTGCGCCCAGGGGCCGATCAGCCCCTTTTTGGGTCCGGGCAAGTGGTCGAGCGTGCGCAGGACCGCGTTGGTGTAGCCGTCGGCCCAGCCGCCGACCATGTAGACAGGGATGTCGATGTCGGCGTAATCCTCGCACACGGATCCGTGGGCGTAGAACGCGTCGCGACGCTGGTGGCGGAACCAGTCAAAGAGCCAGCAGCCATTGTTTTGCAGGCGTTCCAGCCAGAGGTCGCGCCACGCCGCGCCGACGATGGCGGGGTCTGGCGGCGTGTGGGCGATGGAAAAGGCGGTGGCGCCCCAGCGCGCCTTGTCCGTCAGCACGCAGCCGCCCATGAAGTGGATGTCATCGGCATAGCGGTCGTCGGTGGAGCAGATCGAGATGATGGCACGCAAAGGGGGAGGTCGGCGGGCGGCGACCTGCAGGCCGTTGAAGCCGCCCCAGGAGATGCCGATCATTCCGACCTGTCCGCTGCACCACGGTTGTTGCGCCAGCCAGTGGATGACGGCGATGGCGTCGTCCTGTTCCTGGGCGAGGTATTCGCCGAGGCAGACCCCTTCGCTATCACCCGTGCCGCGCATGTCGACGCGGACGCCTGCATAGCCGTGGCCCGCGAAATAGGGATGCGTGAGGTGGTCGCGTTCGACGGTGCCGTCGCGTTTGCGGTAGGGCAGGTATTCGAGAATGGCGGGAACGGGGTCGTCTTCGGCGTCGGCGGGCAGCCAGATGCGGGCGGCAAGGCGGGTGCCGTCGGGCATGGGGATCCAGGTGTTTTCGATCTCGCGCACGGGGCGCGGGAAGGTGGTGATGTGCTCCATTGGGTCCCCTTTTGCCGCCAGAGTATCCGCGTATCAGTCGGTGTCGAGCACCTTGCGGGCGACGCGGAAGCATTCGAGTGCCTGGGGGACGCCGCAGTAGATGCCGATGACGTGGATGATGGCGCGGATTTCCTCGCGGCTGACGCCGTTGGTGACGGCGCCGCGGCAGTGGATTTCCCATTCGGTCATCTTGCCCAGCGCGCCGATCATGGCGAGGTTCATCATCGACCGCGTCTTGGCGTCGATGACGTCGTCGCCCCAGCCGAAGCCCCAGCACCAGGCGGTCATCGCCTCCTGGAACGGACGTGTGAAATCGTCGGCGGCGGCGAGGTTTTTTTCGACATAGGTGGCGCCGAGGGTGGATTTGCGCTGTTCGAGGCCTTTTAGGAAGAGGTCTTCGTCGAAGGTGGACATGTTTTGGGGTTCCTTTTGGTTACTTTAGCCTGATCGGAATACTCTATGCGCGCTTAGCTAAGCCGGATCGCGACGTTCTTCGTCTGCACGTAGTTCCACAGGGCCTCGCGGCCCTTTTCGCGGCCGTAGCCGGATTTGCCGTAGCCGCCGAAGGGGGTTTCGACGCCGCCTGCGAACCATTCGTTGACAAAGACCTGGCCCGCGCGGATCTGGCGGGCCCCTGACGTTGCGCGGTCGAGGGAGCGGGTGAAGACGCCGCCGACGAGGCCGTAGGGGGTGCCGTTGGCGATGCGGATCGCCTCGGCGTCGTCGGTGAAGCGCAGGACAGACAGGACGGGGCCAAAGACCTCTTCCTGCGCGATGGTCATGTCGGGGGTGACGCCCGTGAGCACCGTGGGTTCGAGGAACGCGCCGGGGTTGTTCAGGGGGTGGCCGCCGGTGACGATCTCGGCCCCTGCGGCGGCGGCATCGGCCACCATGCCCGCGGCGCGGTCGCGTTGGGCGTGGCTGACCATGGACCCCATGGTGGGGCCAAATTCGGGTTGGTCGATGCCGGGCAGCACGGTGAGCGAGCGCGCGACGCCTGCGATGCGGTCAACGAGGGCGTCATGGATGCTGTCGTGGGCGATCACGCGGCTCATCGCGGAACAGACCTGGCCTGCGTTGAAATAGATGCCCCAGCGCACGTCGTTTTCGAACGCGTCGAGATCGGCGTCGTCATGCACGATGGCCGCGGATTTGCCGCCAAGCTCGAGCACGCAGGGGACCACGTTTTGTGCCGCTGCGGTGGCGATGGCGATGCCGGTGGGGACCGAGCCGGTGAAGACGATCTGGTTGACGTCCGAGTGCGCCGACAGGGCCGCCCCCGCCGCGTGCCCCAGACCACAGAGGATGTTCACAGCCCCCGGTGGCAGGCCGACATGTTCCGCGGCGTGGGCAAACCACGCGTTCGAGAGCGGCGTGAGTTCCGGCGTCTTGACCACGCAGGCGTTGCCGGTGGCGAGACCCGCCGAGAGAGAGCGGGCGGTCATCTCAACCGGGTAGTTCCACGGGATGATCTGGGCCGACACGCCGAAGGGTTCGTAATGCGTGAAGTCGAAATAGTCGCGACCCAGCGGGATGGAGCGGCCTTCGACGGTTTCGGCCTGGTTGCCGTAATATTCGAAGTAGCGGGCCGCACCGCGGATTTCGATCTGCGCCTCCCAGAGCGGTTTGCCCTGTTCCAGTGTCAGCACCTCGGCGATGTCGTCGATATGATCGAGCAGGTAGCGGCCCATGGCCTGGACCATGCGGCCGCGTTCCACCGGTCTGAGATCGCTGAGCGCGCCCGAGGCGTGCACGCGTTTGGCGGCCTGTACGGCGCGGTCGATGTCGGTTGCATCGGCCAGCGCGTGTTCGGCGAGCTTTTGACCCGAGGCGGGGTTGATGATGTCGATCCGTCCCGCGCCGCCGTTCTGCCACGCGCCGTCGATGTAGTTTTGCCAGTAGGGTTTCATTGCGTGGTCCTTTTTTGCTGGTGACGGACTGTTTTTTATCGGCGCACTGGGGGCCAGCCCCCAGACCCCCGCGGTTTATCTGGCGAAATGAAGCGGGATGGGGGGGGGATTTTGGTGGCGGATCGGCCCTCCGGGGGCGGTTTATTTGGCGAAATGAAGATTGGGGCGTTTGGATTTGCGAGTGTCGGCATCGGGGGGCGCTTAGGCAGGTGGTTTCAGGCGGTGGGCGTGGAGGTGATCGTAGTGCGGTTTCATGCGGCGGTGCACCTGTTTGACGCGGGCGGGCGCGTCGGCGAGTTCGACATAGCGGCGCGTTTGCGGCGTCAGGCCGGTGGATAAGGCGAGGTTGGCGTGGAACGACCCGCCGTCCCACCAGCTGTGGGCCGCGGGGTCGCCGCCGGGGGTCCAGGTGAGGGCCTCGGGGAGGAAGGGGATGTCGACGGCTTTGCAGAACGCGCGGGTCATGTCCGCGGGCGCCTCGAGCAGGTCGTCGCTGTCGATCACGGGGGCTGGTGATCCGTTCAGGGCCGTCAGCAGGTCAAAGAGCGCGCGCTGTTCGGGAAAGCCGACCTCCAGTTCGTCGAAATCGGGCCATTTGTCGTAGATCGACGTGATGGTTTTGGCGGGGTCGCGGATCAGGAAGGCGTGGGTGAACTGCGCGAGGAAGTCCGGCGTCCAGATGTGGTGGATGTAGTGGGGAAAATCCTTGAGGAAGACAGGGCCGGTTTGGGCGCGGGTCTGAATCTCGGCCCAGACGCTGTCGAGGGTGAGGCCCGGTGTGGTCTTGTCGCCCGGTTGAAAGCGGGGCCAGAGCGGGTCTTCGCCCTGGTACCACGCCTCGCCAAAGGGTTCGTGCAGGCAGTCGAGGTCGCCGCGCTGGCGCATCATCCATTCGAAGGCGGTGGAGGTGGAGCGGGGGACGGCCCAGAGGGCGATTATTCTATTCATTGGCGGGCGCGGGGCGGAGGGTTTCGAGGAGCGCGCCCTGCGGCGTCGTGGGGGCGATGCCGAGGTCGGCCATGATGCGCCAGTAGAGCGCGATGTCGTGGCCGATGACGGGTTTGCCCAGCCGCGCCTCGAGATCGCGGGCCAGGTGCAGGGGGCGTTGTGGCAGTCCGCCCGGGCCGGTGCGGAAGTTGCACATGCCGTTGATGAGGTACGCGTCGGCGTGCGGGGCCTGTTCGGCGACATAGTCGAAGCTGCGCTGTGCCAGATCGCCGTCGAAGATCCAGCGGCGGGCGTTGACCGCGTCCTGATCGGGGAACCAGCCCTGATCGACGAAATTGCCGGCCCAGAGGACGTCGAAGCCAGCCTCGCGCAGGAAGGCTGCGGTGCCCTGCCACCAGTCGGGCCAGTGGTAGGCGGCGTTGAGGGCCAGTTTTTCGACGCCCAAGGCGCGCAGGGCCTCGACCATGGCGTAGCCGGCCATGTGGAACCGGGTTTGGTATTTGTCCGAAAGGTCGGCGCAGTGCTGGCGGATCCCCTCGACGCCGAGGCCGCTGGCGTGGACCCAGTTGGAGCCGACCTGTCCGCACACGTCGACGCCGTTGCGGGACATGTTGTGGACGAAATCCTCCATCATGCCGAAATTGGCGCGGCGCTGGTCGAGGCCGTGGGCGTAGTCGGGGACGTGCAGCATCCAGCCGTGCACGCCGACGGTGTCGGGGCACATGCGCAAAAAGTCCGAAGGGCCGGCGTCGTAGTCGAAGGGCGGACAGGTGAAGCCGACCTGATGCGGGAAGAGCTTGTGTTCGGGGTGCCAGTCGCGGGGCATCATGGTCCGTCGATCCCGTCGCGCATCCATCGCTGCAGGTGCATGACGGGGTGTTCGGAGTTCACGCCGCCGTTGGGGTCGACGACCAGCGGGCCCGGGACATAGCCGCGGGAGTTGAGGCCGCGCTGGACGCTTTCGACGAGGTGGATGTCTTCTTCGACCGTGGTGTCGCGGTCCTGGCGGGCGAGTGTGCGGATTTTGGGGTCGTCCACGCCATGAGCGGTGTACCAGCCGCGCCAGACCACCACGTGGGAGGCGTCGACCACGCGCCAGTGGTAGGTGTTGAGCACGTTGCCGGGGTAGACCTGGAACGAGAACATGGGCCAGAGGAACCAGCTGGAATATTCGTCGAAGTGATCGAAGCCCGAGTGGATGTCGTAGGTCATGTCCTCGAGGCTTTGGCATTCGGTGGTGTGGCGCAGGCAGTGTCCCTGGGGCTGGATGTCGTAGGTTTCGGGTTTGACCACGCCGCTGGCAAAGGTCGGGTGGCAGAGCGCGCAGTGGTAGCATTCGGAGTAGTTTTCGACCGAGACTTTCCAGTTGCAGCGTTCGGGGATGTCGACCCATTCGAGGGGTCTCAGATCGGCCCAGTTGGGCACCCATTCGGCCAGTTCGGCGCGGGCGTCGGGGAACCAGTCGTCCATGGGGGCGGCATCCGGGTCGAGGTTCACGAAGAGGAAGCCGAGGAATTCTTCGGAGCGGACTTCGGTGAGGCAGATGGTGGATTTGTCGAAACCTTCGACCGCCTTGATGTTGGGGCCTGCGCGCAGTTGGCCGGTCAGCTCGTAGGTCCAGGCGTGGTAGGGGCAGACGACCACCCGTGTGGTCCCTGCCCCGCTGACCAGCTGGTGCGCGCGGTGCTGGCAGACGTTGTAGAACACGCGGATCACATCGTCGCGACCACGGATGGCGAACAGGCTTTCGCCCGCGATGTCGAAGGTGGTGTAGGCGCCTGGTTCGGCCAGGTCCGAGACGTGGCAGCCAAACTGCCAGGTTTTGGCCAGAAGGCCCTGTTTTTCAACCTCGAACACTTGGCTGTCGGTGTAGTAGCGCGCGGGCAACGAGCGGATGGGCGCCATGTCAGGGGTCCTGATGGTAGAGGCCAAGCTGGTGGCGGCGTTTGTGGAAGGTGGCGACGCGGTCGGGGATTTCGTCGCTGGCGACGGCCACGACGAAGGACAAAAGGGTCTCCAACAGTGCGATGATGCTGACCGAGGATGGAAAGAACTGCGGCGTGTCAACGGACACGGTAAAGCCGTGGGCGACGTTGTGCAGGATCGGGCTGGCGAGGCTGTCGGACAGCGACACGATGGTCAGGCCCTGTTCGCGGGCAATCTGCACGGCTTCGACCACCTCGGCCCGGTAGGGCTTGCAGGTGATGGCGATCAGCACGTCGCGCCCGTCGGCCCACGCGAGATCATCCACCGGGGTGGAGCCTGCGCGCGGGATGGCGTGGATCTGTTTCATGCCGGTGGAGGCGAGATAGGTGAAGTTGCGGGCGTTGGAATTGTTGATGCCCACGCCCAGCACAAAGACATTGCGGGCGTTCCAGATCGCGATAGCTGCGGCTTCGAGCGCGTCGGGGGTGACGCTGGCAAAGGTTTCCTCGACATTGCGAAGCGTGTCGCTGACCATGTCGGCAAAGAGGCCACCCAGATCACCCGATTTGCGGATGTCCTGCAGCCAGCGGGCGCGGTCGGGAAAGTCGGTCTCGCCCCGGCGGATGGCGTCGCGGAAGGGGGTGCGGAAATCCTCGTACCCGTCAAAGCCCACCTGGCGGGCCATGCGCACCACGGTGTTGGGTTTCACGCCCGAGGCCTGCGCAATCTCGCGCACGGTCGACACGCCCACGTCGCGCGGGTTTTCCAGCACGTAGGCCGCGGCCTTGCGCGCCTCGGGCGTGAGGGCGGGCAGTTCGGCAGCGAGCCGTTCGAGAATCGCGTCTGATACATTTGTCCCATTCATGATTGACGATGGTATTTTTGTCCGCTTAGCCTGTCGAGTGAAAAACGACTCGAAGGAGTGGCCTGATGTCGGATCTTCCCAGCCATGCGCGTGTGGTGATTGTAGGTGGTGGCGTCATGGGGGTTGGCCTGGCCTATCACCTGGGTCACGAGGGGTGGGGGCCGGAGACGGTTCTGCTGGAAAAGGCGGAGCTGACCAGCGGCAGCACCTGGCACGCGGCGGGGCAGATCACGCATTCCACGTCCAGCTTTGGCTTGGGCAAGTGCGTGGACTACAACATTGATCTTTATAGCCGTTTGCTGGAGGCCGAGACCGGGCAGCCGGTGACATGGCACGGCTGCGGGTCGTTCCGGCTGGCCTATACGACGGACGAAATGGACTGGCTGCGGCACACGCTGTCGGTGGGCCGCGCGCTGGGGTTCAATATCGAGCTGGTGGGGCCCGAGCAGGTCGCGACGCTGCATCCGTTTTACAACCTTGATGGCGTGTTGGGCGCGCTGCATACGCCCGACGATGGGCACGTGGACCCGACCAATGTGACCATGGCGATGGCGGCGGGCGCGCGCCAGAAAGGCGTGCGGATCGTGCGGCAGTGCCGGGCGACAAACATCACGCAGCTGCCCAGTGGCGAGTGGCAGGTCGAGACCGAGCGCGGCACGATCACCTGCGAACACGTGGTGAATGCGGGCGGCACCTATGCAAGGCAGATGGGCGAATGGTCGGGGCTGCAACTGCCCATGACGTCGATGACGCACCATTATTTCGTGACCGAGCCGGTGCCGGAATTTGCCGATCTGGAGACCGAGTTGCCGGTGATCCGGGATGATCGCAAAGTCTCGGGCTACATCCGGATGGAGCAGAAGCGCGGGCTGATCGGGATTTACGAGAAGGAGAACCCGAACTCCGTCTGGCACGACCATTGCCCGTGGGACTACGAAAACTGGCTGTTTGACGCGGATTACGACCGGGTGATGCCGTATCTGGAGGAAAGCCTGAACCGGATGCCGATCTTTGCCGAGTTGGGCATTCAGCGCGAGGTGCATGGCGCCATTTCGCATCCGCCCGATGGCAACCCGCTGATTGGCCCGGCGCCCGGTGTGCGCAATTACTGGTGCTGTTGCGGCACGCAGATCGGGATTGGGTGGGGCCCGGGGTTGAGCCGCGAGTTGGCGCGGTGGATGGTGCACGGGGCGGCGGATATCTCGATGCGCGAGTATGACCCGCGCCGGTTTGGGGCCTATGCCACCAAGGACTGGCAGGTGGTGAAGGCGGAAGAGGATTATTGCCTGCGCCACGAGATCCCGTTTCCGCATTTCAACCGGCTGGCGGGGCGGCCGATCAAGCCGTCGCCGCTGCACGATGTGCTGGCGGCGAAGGGCGCGGTGCATGAGGAAGTCTACGGCTTCGAGCGGCCGCGGTTCTTTGCGCGCGGGATAGACCAGCGGGATCACTACGGGTTCAACCGGACGCCGGTGGACGAGATGGTGGCGCAGGAGGTGGCTGCCGTACGGGAACGTGTGGGGATCATCGACGTCACTGCCTTCACCAAGGTGCTGGTCGAGGGGCCGGATGCCTATGCCCTGCTCGACCGGCTGACGGCGAACCGGATGCCGCAAAAGGTGGGGTCGATCACGCTGACGCACATGCTGAACCGGCGGGGGCGGATCGAGGTGGAGACGACGATCGTGAACCTTGGCCCCGCCCCGGCCTCCGCCCCGGCCCCCGAGCCGGGGCCTCGCAGCCAAGAGGCCCCGGATCAAGTCCGGGGCGGGCTCCCGGGTCAAGTCCGGGGCGGGCTCCCGGGTCAAGCCCGGGGCGGGCTCCCGGATCAGGTCCGGGGCGGGCGGTACTACCTCGTCTGTGCGGCGTTTTTCGAACAGCGGCTCTTGGATCATCTCGCGCAGCATCGCGATGGCGCGGATGTGACGGTGACCGCGGTGTCCGAGGCCTGGTCGGCGCTGGCTATCAACGGGCCAAGGGCGCGGGATGTGCTGGGGGCGTGTACCGCGGCGAACCTGTCCAATGCCGGGTTCCGCTGGCTGTTGGCGCAGGAGATTGACGTCGCGGGGCACCGCATCTGGGCGATGCGGATGTCGTATGCGGGCGAGTTGGGGTGGGAGTTGCACATGCCCAACGCCGCCTGCCGCGATGTCTATGATGCGCTGTGGGCTGCGGGTGTTCCGCATGGAATTGCCGACTACGGCAGCTTTGCCATGAACGCGCTGCGCATGGAAAAGGGGTTCAAGGGCGCAGGCGAGTTGACCAACGAGGTGACCCTGGCCGAGGCGGACGTGCTGCGCTTTGCCCGGCGGGACAAGGTGTTTTTGGGGTCCGACAAGACCTTCAACGAGGATGTGCCGTGGGTGTGTGCCTATCTCGAGATCACGCCCGATGGCGTGGCCGATGGCCATGGCGGCGAGGCGGTGATGATGGGCGGCGTGGTCGTGGGATCGACGGCGTCGGTGGCCTATGGGCCGAGCGTGGGCAAGATCCTTGCCTTTGCCTATGTCACGCCTGACGCGGCTGTGCCCGGCACGGCGCTGGAGGTCGTGATCCACGGGGTGCCGCGGGCGGCGCGTGTGCTGGGCGAGCCGGCCTATGATCCGCAGAGCCTGCTGCCGCGCACCGATGGCGCGCGGGAGGCGGCGGAATGAGCATTCCCGAGACGATGCGCGCGATGGTGACGGTGGGGCACGGGGGGCTGGACCAGATGGTCTGGCACGAAGATTGGCCGGTGCCGGTGCCTGCGGCGGGCGAGGTGTTGATCCGCGTGGGCGCGTGCGGGTTGAACAACACGGACGTGAACACGCGGTCGGGCTGGTACTCCAAGGCGGTGACCGCGCCCACCACCGGCGACGGGTTCGCCACGGTAAGCGAAGAGGACCCGACATGGGGGGCCGCGCCCATCGCGTTTCCGCGCATTCAGGGGGCGGATGTGTGCGGGGAGATCGTGGCGGTGGGCAGCGGTGTGGACGCCGCGCGCGTGGGCCAGCGGGTGATCACCGACAACTGGCTGCGCGATCCGGACGATCCCGGTGACATGACCAAGACGGGCTATTTCGGGTCCGAGCGGGATGGCGGCTTTGCCGAGTACACCACGATCCCCAGCGTGAACGCGGTGGCGATTTCTTCGCCGTTGAGTGACGCGGAGTTGGCGACGTTTTCGTGTTCGTATTCCACCGCCGAAGGGATGCTGACCCGCGCGGCGGTGACCGGGGCCGATACCGTGCTGGTCACGGGCGCGTCGGGTGGCGTTGGCGGGGCGCTGGTGCAACTGGCCAAGCGGCGTGGGGCGCGGGTGATTGCGATGGCGTCGGAGGTCAAGCACGCCGATGTGGCGGCGTTTGGGCCTGACAGGATGCTGCCGCGTGCACCGGACGATCTGCGCGCCGCTTTGGGCGATGAGAAGGTCACCGTGGTTGCCGACATCGTCGGCGGGCCCTACTGGCCGACGCTCATCGACGTGCTGGAACGCGGCGGGCGCTATACCTGTTCGGGGGCGATTGCCGGGCCGATGGTGGAGCTGGATTTGCGCACGTTTTACCTGCGTGATCTGACCTTTACCGGGTCGACCGTGATCCCGCCGGAGGTAACGCGGAACCTTGTGGCTTACATCGAGGCGGGGGCTGTGCGCCCTGCCCTCGCCGCGACCTATCCGTTGAAGGACCTGCACGCCGCCCAGGCCGCGTTCATCGCCAAGGAACATACCGGCAATATCGTGGTGGTGCCGTGACACGGGCGGCCTTTCAGGCGCTCTATGATGCAGCGGGGCGGCTGGTGGCGGAGACCCCTGCCCTGCGCGATTTCGGGACGTGGCCCGCGATGCCTGCCTTTCGCAAGCGCAAGCCCACGGTCATCCCGGCGATACAGCTGATCACGGCGCGGCCCGATCCGCCGTTGTGTTCACCTGCGCAAAGTGCCTTTCTGGCGGCTTTGCGTGCCGCCGCCCCGTTTGCCCGGTGGTATCGCAGCTACACGCGCGCGCAGGTGGGGCGGGATTTTCTGGACCGCTATGGCTGGTTCGAACTGCTTGGCCCGTCGGGCCATTTCCGCAGCGACGCGGCGCGCGCCTATATCGCCTATTGGGGCGACGGGTTGGTGTACCCGGATCACGCGCACGCGGCGGAAGAGATCTACTATGTCGTGGCGGGCGGCGCAGATTTTGCCAGCGACGGGGTGCCGTCGGCGACGCTCGCCCCCGGAGACACGCGGCTGCACGGGGCGTGGCAGAGCCACGCGATGACCACCACGACCAGCGATATCCTGACGCTGGTCCTGTGGCGGGGCGCGGGGCTGGCGGGCAAGCCGGTCATGCTGGAGGCGCGCCCGTGAAGATCACCCGCATCCGCATCTACCAGACCGGGCTGCCTTATGTGGGCGGGGCCTATGTCTGGGGCGCGGGCAATGCGATCGAGGTGGCACAGGCGAGCGTCGTGGTGATCGACACCGATGCGGGCCTGCAAGGCTGTGGTGAGTTCACGCCGTGCGGTGAGAATTACATGGTCGCCCATTCCGAGGGGGTCGCGGCGCTGGCGCGGCTGGTGGCCCCCAAGCTGATCGGGGCGGACCCGCGACAGGTGGGCATGATCGAGCAGATTTTGGACCACGCGGTGCAGGGCCACGGCTATGCCAAGGCGCCGTTTGATGCGGCGTGCTGGGACATTCTGGGCCAGGCGGTGGGCCAGCCGGTGTGGATGCTTCTGGGCGGCAAGCTGACCGATGGCGCGCCGATGTACCGGGTCGCGCCGCAGAAGGCGACCGATGAGACGCTGGCCGAAATGCAGCGCTATCGCGCGCAGGGTTACCGCCAGTTCCAGATCAAGGTGGGCGGCGATTGGCGCGGGGACATTGACCGCATTCATGCCGGTGTCGGCCTGTTGGAACGTGGTGAAAAGGCGATGGCGGATGCCAATCAGGGCTGGCGCGTGGATGACGCGATCCGGGTGGCGCGGGCGACCCGCGATCTGGATTACATCCTCGAACAGCCGTGCCGCACCTACGAGGAATGCCAGCAGGTGCGGCGGGTGGCCGAACAGCCGCTGAAGCTGGATGAGTGCCTGACCGGCATGGCCGCGGCGCAGCGCATCGTGGCGGACCGGGGGGCGGAGGTCTGTTGTCTGAAGCTGTCGAACCTCGGCGGGCTGACCAAGGCGCGGCGGGTGCGGGATTTTCTGGTGGAAAACCGCATTCCGGTGGTGGCGGAGGACACGTGGGGCGGTGAGATCACCACCGCCGCCGTGGCGCATTTTGCGGCCTCGACGCCCGCGGATTATCTGCAGAACACCACCGATCTGATGAACTACAACACCCGGTCGACCGGTATCGGCGGGCCCGAGGCGCGGGGTGGCAAGCTATACGCCAGTGATGCGCCCGGGTTGGGGGTTGCGCCGGATTTCGACAGCCTTGGCGCGCCGGTGGCAGCGTATGGAGGTGCGACATGACACCGGTTCCGACAGAGATTGCGGCGGTTTTCGATGCGGCCCCTGAGGCGGTGCGGGCGCGGCTTTATGGCCTGCGGGCCATGGCCTTTGCGGCGGCGGAGGCGACAGGCACTCTACCGCTGGAGGAAAGCCTGAAGTGGGGGCAGCCCGCGTTTCGCCCCAAGGCGCCGCGGACGGGAACGACCCTGCGGCTGGGCTGGCGGGCGGAGGCCTGCACGCTGTTTGTGCCGTGCCAGACGGATTTGCTGGACCAGTATCGGGCGCGGTTTGCCGGCCTCTTTGCCTTTGACGGCGACCGGGCGGTGCATGTGCCCGTGGCCCCCGGCCCGGACGAGGCAGCACTCCAGCAGATGATGGCCATGGCGCTGACCTATCACCGCGACAAGAGGGGCCGCGCATGAAGATCACGGGGCTGACCGTCTACCAGGTCGATCTGCCGCTGGAGCATCCCTATTGGCTGTCGGGCGGGCGGCTGAAATTCGAATGTCTTGATGCGACGCTGGTGAAGCTGGAGACCGATGCCGGGATCACCGGCTGGGGTGAAGGCACGCCGTGGGGGCACACCTATGTGCCGGCGCATGGGCCGGGGATACGTGCGGGGATCGAGACGATGGCGGGCTTTGTCCTCGGACTTGATCCGCGGCGTGTACTGGAGGTCGAGCGGGCGATGGACACCGCCCTGCCCGGTCACCTGTATGCCAAGAGCCCGATCGACATGGCGTGCTGGGACATTGCGGGGCAGGACGCGGGCCTGCCTATTGCCGACCTGATGGGCGGTGGGTCACGCACGCCGCGGCCCATTGCGTCGTCAGTGGGCGCCAAGACGGTAGAAGAGACGCGCGAGGTGATCGCGCGGCACCGCGCGCGCGGCTACATCGCGCATTCGGTCAAGATCGGCGGCGACGTGGCCCTTGACATCGCCCGCATCCGCGATGTGGAGGCGTTGCGCGCGCCGGGTGACATCATGCTTTATGACGTGAACCGCGGCTGGACGCGGCAGCAGGCGTTGCGGGTGATGCGGGCGGTCGAGGATCTGCAAGTGATCGTGGAACAGCCCTGCGAGACGCTGGATGACATTGCCGCCATCGCCCCGCGCCACGCGACCCCGGTGTCGGTGGACGAAACCCTCGTCACCCTGCAGGACGCCACGCGCATCGCGCGCGATGGGCTGGCCGAGGTGTTCGGCATCAAGCTGAACCGCGTGGGCGGGCTGACCAAGGCGGCGCGGATGCGGGACGTCGCACTCGCCCACGGCATCGACATGTTCGTGATGGCCACCGGCGGCAGCGTGCTGGCCGACGCTGAGGCGCTGCATCTGGCGGCGACCATTCCCGATGCCCATTGCCACGCCGTGTGGGCCTGTCAGGACATGCTGACCGCGGACATCGCGGGCGGGCGTGGGCCGCGCAACATCGCGGGCCACCTGCACCTGCCCGAGGCACCGGGCCTGGGCGTGCACCCGGACGAAGACGCGCTTGGCGCACCAGTGGCGGCGTATAGATGAAGATCAACAAGCTCACCCTATGGTCCGTGGACCTGACCAGCCACGCCACCTACTACATGGCCGAGGGCAAGACCTGTGCCACCGTGACCACGCATATCCTGCGGCTCGACACCGATACCGGCCTGAGTGGCTGGGGCGAGGTGTGCCCGATCCCGCATTACCTGCCGGATTTCGCGGGCGGTATCCCGGCAGCAGTGACCGAGATGGCGCCGCAGATCCTTGGGGTGAGCCCGTTGGGGGTGGACGCGCCGATGCGCAAGCTGGACGGGTTCCTGATCGGGCACCGGGCGGCGAAATCGCTGGTGGACATGGCGCTGTGGGATCTGTTTGGCCGCGCGGTGGACCTGCCGCTTTATGCGCTGCTGGGCGGGCGGACGCGGGCGGACATGCCGCTCTATCATTCCATCACCTGCGTTGATCCGGACGAGATGGCGCGCATGGCGCGGGAGGCCTATGGCACCGGCATCCGGCAGTTTCAGGCCAAGCTGGGGGCGGATGCCAGCTGGGAAGCCGATGCCGCGCGCCTGATCAAGGTACGCGAGGCGGTGGGGCACGGCCCGCTGGTCTATGGCGACTGGAATTGCGGCGCGACCAAGCTGCAGGCAACGCGCACGGGGCGCGCGGTCGCGCATCTCGACATCATGCTCGAACAGCCCTGCAAGACGCTGGAGGATTGCGCGGCGGTGCGTGCCGCCACCGGCCTGCCGATGAAGATCGACGAATGCGCGCATGATCTGGCCAGCCTGCAACAGGCGCGCGATCTGGGGTGTCTGGATGCCGTCGCCCTCAAACTGTCGAAATTTGGCGGTCTGTCGGCGATGTGCCGGGCGCGCGACCTGACGGTGCATCTGGGTGCGGAGATTTGCGCCGAATGCACGTGGGGGTCGGACATCGTGACCGCCGCCAGCCTGCACTTTGCCGCCTCCACCCCGCAGGGCAGCCTGCTGAACACCTGCGACCTGTCGGGCTATGTCGGCCCGCGCGTGGCCCCCGATTGCCCCACCCGCCAAAACGGGCGCATTGCCCCACCCGAAGGTCCGGGCCTGGGCATCACACCGGATGCAGATGTCCTTGGCCCTGCCCTTCTCGAAATAGATTAGACTTCACTTTGCCAGATAAACCGCCGCCGGAGGCTCCCCCATGAACAGAATGCACACACAGTCGGACTGGATCGCGCGGGCGCAAGAGGTGCTGCCTGCCGCGGGCTTTGGCAATTTCGATCCCGGCATCATCATCGCGCGGGGCGAAGGATCCCGCGTCTGGGACGCGGACGGCGCGGAATATGTCGATTACCTGATCGGCTCGGGCCCGATGCTGCTGGGCCATGGGCATCCGGAGGTGATGGAGGCGGTGCTGGAACAGTTGCCGCGCGGCATGACGTTTTTTGCCAACAACGCCAAGGGTATCGAACTGGCCGAGGCGATCTGCGACGCGGTGCCGTGTTGCGAACAGGTGCGCTTTGTCGCCTCGGGCGGTGAAGCGGACATGTACGCCATGCGGCTGGCGCGCGCCTATACCGGGCGCGATAAAATCCTGAAGTTCGAGGGCGGCTATCACGGGATGTGTGCCGAGGCGCAGATGAGCCTTGCGCCCGCGCGGCGGGTGAATTTTCCGCAGGCGGTGCCGGACAGCGCGGGCATCCCGCAGGCGGTGGCCGACCAGATGCTGATCGCGCCGTTCAACGATCTGGAGGCCGTGGCGGCCCTGCTGGCCGAACACGACGATATCGCCGCCATCATCGCCGAGCCGTTGCAGCGGATCATCCCGGCAGAGCCGGGGTTCCTGCAGGGGCTGCGCGATCTGTGTGATCGGCACAGGGTGCTGTTGATCTTTGACGAGATCGTCACCGGGTTTCGGCTGGCCTATGGCGGGGCGCAGGAACGCTATGGCGTCACCCCGGACATCTGCACGCTGGGCAAGATCATCGGCGGGGGTTTTCCGCTGGCGGCCCTTGGGGCCAGTGCCGAGATCATGGCGCATTTCGACAAGGGGCGCGTGGGCGCGGACAAGTGGCTGATGCAGCTCGGGACGCTGTCGGGCAATCCAGTGGCGTCTGTTGCGGGGCTGAAGACGATGGAGGTGCTGGCGCGCGACGGGGCTTATGACCGGCTGCGCGACATTGGCGGGACCTTGCAAGGCATGCTGCGCGACGCGCTGGGGTACGCGGGCATTGCGCACCAGATCGTGGGCGATGAGACGTTGTTTGACGTCTATTTCACCGACACCCCCTGCCGCGATTACCGCAGTGCCGCCCATGACGATCCGCAGCGCAACGTGACGTTCAACGCTGTGCTGCGGCAGCACGGCGTGTTCAAATCGCCGGGCAAGCTGTATCCGTCGCTGGCGATCACCGAGGATGATCTGGCGCTGACGCGGGATGCGATCCGCGCGGCGGTGCAGGCGATCTGCTGAGCCGCGCTAGCCTGCGGCAGCGGCTTCGGCGGCGGTGCCGTAGCGGGGCAGATCGTGTTCCGTCTTGCCGTGGGCGGACATCAGCGTGTCGCGGACATAGGCGATGTGTGCCGTTTCCTCGATGATCTCGGCGAGATATTGCGCCTTCATCAGAGTGGGGCCGACGCCGATGGTGCCGTGATTGGCAAGCACGGCGGCGCGGATGTTGGGGTCGCGGAAGACGGGGCTGATCTCCACATCGGTTTGCGGGCCACCCTGGGCCGACAGCGGGATCAGCGGCATGCGCCCGATCTTTTCGATGGTTTGCACGGTGAGGCACGGGATTTCGAGCCCCGCGCTGGCATAGCCCGTGGCCCAAGGGCTGTGGCAGTGCACCACCGCGCGGATGTCAGGGCGGATGCGGTAGAGGTCGAGGTGAAAGTCGAGATCCTTGGATGGCTTGTAATCGCTGGGTTCGATCGTGCCGTCGAGGTGGACCACCTGCAGGTTCTCGCGGGTGCATTCGTTGAAGCCCACGCCCGAGGGTTTGATCACGATGGCGTCGCGGTCGTCGAGGCGCACCGAGAGGTTGCCGCCCGCGTTGGTCTGCAGGCGCAGGTCAAAGCAGCGTTTGGCGGTGGCGATCAGGGCGTCTTTCTTGGCGATGAGGTCGGTCATATCGCTCCTGCGGGTTTGAGGTCGTGGAGGGCATCGATGATGGCGGTGGTGATCGCCGGGTCGCAGATGTGGTCCTGCGTTACGGTGATCCGGATGTCGGGCGAGAGGTGCTCTTGCATCGTGTCGCGGAAGACGTGGCGCAGTTCTGGGTCTTCGATGGCGCCGCCCGGGCGGTCCTGATGGGAAAAGCCGCCCATGGGCACGATGACGTGGACAGGGCCGGTGTGGGCATTGAGCGATGTGGCCAGTTCGCGGGCCACGCGGGCCATTTCGGGAGCGGACAGTTTCACGTGGGTGAAAAAGCCGGAATGGGCGTATTGGGGCCGGGATTTATAGCGGTCGGGCAGCGATGCCTGTTCGCCCAGACCGATGAAGTTGAGCGCACCCGGCAGCACCACGCGGGGCAGATCGCCGCCCGCGCTGAACCGGTCGGGCATGTCGACGTGGACGCCTGCCACGTGCAGGCGGGTCATCTCGTGCGGGGCGAGATCGACAAGCGCGTGAAAGGCGCCGCGCTGGATGAACCGGGTGAAGGCGGCACCGCCATAGCCGTTGGAGTGGAAGACGGTGGTTTCCTCGCCCTGTGCGCGCAGGGCCGAGATCAGCGACGCCACCGCCCCTTCGGTGGCACCGAGTGCGGTGATCCCAACGGACGTGTCATCGACGCAGGCGCCCGAGGTGCGGCGGGTGGCGCAGAGGCCCGCGGTGAGGGCTGCGGCGTTTTCCAGAAGCTCGCGCAGGGTGGCGTTGAGGCCGCAGATATCGGCGAGCGTGGGCACGATCACGATGGAGCTGTCTGCGGCGGCAATGCGCGGATCGAAGGGCAGCGTGCTGAGCAGGACCTTGGGGTACGTGATCGGCAGCGCGCGCAGGACGCGCAAGGCAATCTCGCCCCCGGTGCCGCCGCCGATGGCCAGCACGGCGTTGATGTCGTCGCACATGGCGCCCGCCACGGCACTGGTGGCGCGGGCAACGGCGGTGTCCATCGCCTGCAGCTTTTCCGCGCCGCCCAGCACGGTGGTGGCATTGAGCGACAGGTCGATCACCTGCGCGTCGACCCCGTGGAACGCGAGCCGGTCGGTGAGGTATGCGGTTTCCTCGGCCTTGGTCTGCAAGGTCACCAGAAGCAGAACCCGCGACGTGGTCATGGCCTAGCCCTTTACTGCCCCAGCGGTCATGCCGGTGATGATCTGGCGCGAGGCGAACAGTGTAAAGATGATCGGCGGGATGGCGAGCAGCATGCCGGTGGCCATGATCACCCCCCATTCGACGTTAAACTCGGACATGTTGTTGACGATCAGGATCGGCACCGTCTTTGTGTTGCGGTCCGAGAGCGCCGAGGCGAGCAGATATTCGTTCCACGCGATGCGGAAGGTGAAGATCGCCGCCGCGGCAAGGCCCGGTTTGATCAGGGGCAGCACGATCTTGAAGAACACCTGAAACGGCCCTGCCCCGTCGACGCGCGCGGCCTCTTCCAAGGATCGCGGGACCTGCACGATGAAGCTTTGCAGGATCCAGATCACGAAAGGCAGATTCATCGCCACGTAGATCAGGATAATGCCCGAATGCGTGCCAGCCAGGCACACGTCCCCGCGCCCGCCAAAGGTGTCGCGGATCGCCCCGCCGATCAGCCCGTCGCGGTCGAGGCAAAATTCGTTGTTCCACAGGCCAAAGACCGGCACGAGCAGCACCGCAGGTGGCACCATCCGCACCATCAGCGTGGTCAGCGACACGGTATCGCGGCCCATGAACCGAAAGCGCACCAGCGCATAGGCGGCCATGGTGCCGATCACCAGTGTGAGCACGGTCGAGACCAGCGCGATGATCAGCGAATTGATGAAGGCGCCGCCGAACTTGAGCGCGCAGAAATCCAGATGCTCGGGTTCGTACCAGAGGATGTCGCAGAGCGCTGTTTCGTAGTTCTGGATCGTGGGCAGGAAGATCAGCCCGGAGGTGCCCGAGATGATGTCCACGTCCAGTTTGAACGAGTTGGCGAACATCAGCACGATCGGCCCCACGGCCATGACGATCAGGGCCGCGAGCAGCGCGTAGAAGGCGGGGTTCTGGCGTTGGTATTCCATCTCAGCCTTCCTCCTGGATCTGGCGGGCGAGGCGTGCGGCGCGGGCCTCTTGCAGGCGGGTGATGGCGAACATGGCCACGGTCAGGCCCAAAAGCAGCAGGAGCAGATAGTTCGACATGGCCGCCGCCACGCCCAGTTCGCGGAACTCGGTGGCGGTGCGGCTGATGCGCAGGGCGACGATCTCGGTGGAGAGACCCGGGCCGCCTTCGGTCATCACGAGGATCACCTCGAGCACCTTGAACGCGTCGATCAGGCGCAGCAGCGCGGTGACGATCAGCACGGGCATCATCAGCGGGATCTTGATGTGCCAGATCTGTTGCCAGGCGGTGGCCCCGTCGATGCGCGCGGCCTCGAGCGCGGATTGCGGCAGCGATTGCAGGGCGGCCAGCGCGAGGATGAAGATGAAGGGTGTCCATTGCCAGATGTCGGCGATGATGACGGACATCAGCGCGTGCTGGCCCAGCCAGTCCACGGTGGGCAGACCCAGACCATCGAGCATGCGGTTAAACGTGCCCACGGTGGGGTGATACATGTAGCGCCACATCAGGCCGACCACGACCGGCGCGATCATCATCGGCAGGATGAACAGCGTGCGGAGCACCGACATGCCGCGAATGTTGCGATCCAGCAGCAGCGCGAGGCCAACGCCAATCACCATCTCGGCGATCACCACGGTGGCGGCAAAGATCAGCGTGACGCTGAGGCTTTCGCGGAAGGCGGGATCGAACCAGAGGGTGACGTAATTCTTGAGCCCGACAAATTCGGTTTCCCCGATGGCCTGGCTGGGGTCCCAGTCGCGGAACGACCCGTAGATCATGTAGCCCAGCGGGTAGAGCAACGCGATGGCCATGATGATCGCAGCCGGGGCCATGAACATGTAGGGCGTGAAACGGTTGGTCAGATTCATGGGTCAGGTCCCAAGAGGTCCGCGGGGGACCGGGGCGCCTGAGCAGCGCCCCGGGGGAGGAGGTCCCGGATCAGGTCCGGGACAGGCGCCGGATCAGGTCCGGGACAGGCACCGGGTCAGGTCCGGGACAGGCACCGGGTCAAGCCCGAGGCCGGTGTGGCGTTACTGCCAGGTGTAGTATCCGGCTTCTTCCATCACGGCGCGGGTGCGTTCTGCGACGCCGTCAAGTGCCGTCTGGATGTCCAGATCCTCGGTCAGGACCTTGGACATGGTCGTGCCGATGTCGGCGTTGATCTTGCCCCACACGGGGATGATCGGACGCCAGTCGGGGTCGGCGAATTTCAGCGCCTCACCAAAGGTCGATGCGAAGGGATACTTTTCGTTCAACCCGGCATCCTGATAGGTCGAGAAGCGCGACGGGTTGCCGCCTTCCATGGCCACCATCAGGTCACCCTTTTTCGAGGTCAGCCACTGCATCAGCAGGAACGCGGCCTCTTTGTTTTCGGCGTTCTTGGGGATGCCGATGCCAAAGCCGCCGGTCTGGCTGCCGCGGCGCACACCCTCGGGGTGCATGGCGTAGCCGACCTTGCCGACAACCTTGCTGCGGTCGGGGTTTTCGAACCCGGGCATGAAGGCGATGGAGTCCATGAACATGGCTGCGTCACCGTTGGCGAACGCGTTGGCGGCTTCGGCGGGGCCAAAGCTCATGGCGCCCTGTGGGCCGCAATCGACGATGGATTTCAGCGCTTGGGCGGCCTCGACGCCGGCGGCGTTGTTGATGATCGGGTTCCATGCGTCGTCAAAGACGCGACCGCCCAGCGGGGCGAGGTGCAACAGGAACGCGTGGCTGGCCTGGTGACCGGAAGCCGCGCGGGATGCCATGCCGCCCATGCCCGGTTCGACCTCGGGGATCTTGCAGGCTGCATCGAGCAGTTGGTCATAGTTTTCAGGCGTGGCAATGCCGTGCTTTTCAAAAATGTCCTTGCGATAGGCCAGGACGGATGTCTCGGACCCGAAGGGGATACCGAAAAGCGAGCCTGTGGGACCCGGCAGATACCCTTTGAACCCGCCTGCGACGCCGATGTTTTCGACGTAGCCGTCGATCAGGTCGCCTGCGTCATAGCTTGGGTCCGCCAGCTTGGGGTTCATGAAATACTTGGCGAGGTTTTCCAGCTGGTCGGCAAACACGTAGTCGGCCTTGGAAAACACCACATAGGCGATGAGGTCATATTCGCCCTCGTCCTGCGCCAGCTCAAGGGTCTGACGCTCGCGCATCTTGAGGTAGGGCAGCTGGTCCACCTCGACCTCGATGCCCGTCTCCTTGGTGAACTCTGGCAGCACTTTCATGGCGGCGTTGTAATGCGGGTGCGCGGGGAAATTGACGATCAGCGTCGTGCCCGCGTATTCGGCATACGGCCCGCCATGCCCGTCGGCCAGCGCCGTTGTCGCGGCCATTGCCGTGACCAGCGCCGTGGTCTGAAGTGTCTTTAGCATCGGTTTCCTCCCATGTGCTAAACGTGTCGCGTCTAAAGCGCGTGCTCTTTCGTGCGGTCAAACAAGTGGATGCCCTCAGGTCTGACCGCAAACCTGAGCGTTTCACCAAGCGCGATGGGGGTTTCTGACTTCAACTCCACCGTCACATCGGCATTGCCGCAGGCGCACATCAGGACCGATTGCGCGCCGATATATTCCGAGATTTTGACCCGCAGATCGAAAGCACGATCGTCGGACGCCTCTGCATCGTAGGTCAGATCGCTGGGGCGGATGCCCAGCGTCACCGTTCCGCTGGTCTGGGCCAGCTGTTTGGCCTTTGCGTCGGGGATCGCGATCTCGAACCCCTCGCCCCGGGCCATGAGCGTGTCGCCCTCTTGGCCAAGTTCCGCGTCGAGAAAGTTCATCGGTGGCGAGCCAAGGAACCCCGCCACGAACTTGTTGGCGGGTGATTTGAACAGGGTTTCGGGGTTGCCTTCCTGCTGGATCACGCCCGAGTGCATGACGACGATCCTGTCGGCCAGCGTCATCGCCTCGATCTGGTCGTGGGTGACGTAGATCATGTTTTTCTGCACACGCTGGCGCATGACGGCCAGTTCGGCGCGCATCTGGCCGCGCAGTTTCGCGTCGAGGTTCGAGAGAGGTTCGTCAAAGAGGAAGGTTTGCGAATCCTTGGCCAGCGCGCGGGCCATTGCGACCCGCTGGCGTTGGCCGCCCGACAGGGCGCCGGGCTTGCGGCCCAGAAAATCGGTAAGGCCCACGATGTCGGCCACCTCGCGCACCTTGGCGTCGATTTCGGATTTCGGGCGTTTTTGCAGGCGCAGCGCGAACGAGATGTTTTGCGCAACGTCCATGTGCGGGTAGAGCGCGTAGTCCTGAAACACCATGGCAAGGTTGCGGTCCTTCGGCTCCAGCGTGCTGACCGGCGCACCACCCATGAAAATCTCGCCATCCGACACGCTTTCGAGTCCCGCGATCATGCGCAGGGTCGTGGATTTGCCACAGCCCGACGGGCCCACCAGCACGGTGAATTCGTTTTCAGCCATATCCAGGTCGATGCCATGCAGCACTTCGACCGAACCATACCGTTTGGTCAGGTTTTGAAGACGGATTTCAGGCATAGGATTCCCCACCTCGGCTGTCAGCCATAGTTTTGTATACAATTCAAAAAGTAAATATACAAATTTGCCTTTTGCTGTGAATTCAGGGTATGAAAGGGCCAAAGTGCCCAGCAGACAGCGCGAGGTCCGATGCCTGACACCGCCAAACCGTTTCCCAAACGATCTACCGCGCAGCGGATCGAACAGGAACTGATCGCAGAGATCGCCGCCGGGGCTGTGGCCGCTGGCGAGCGGCTGGATGAAACCCGGCTGGCCGAACGCTTTGGTGCGTCACGCACGCCGGTCCGCGAGGCTTTGTCGCGCCTGACGGCGCAAGGGGTGCTTGTGTCTGGCGAAAAGCGCGGCGTGTTTGTGGCCGAATATTCGCGCGAGCAGTTGAGCCAAATCTTTGAGGCCATGCACGAAATCGAGGCTGCGTGCGCCAGAATCGCCGCCCAACGCCTGAATTTGCTGACCCGCGCCGAGATCGAGGCGGCGCAGGCACAATGTGTTGCCGCCGCCGAAAGTGGCGACCGCGGTGCGTATCTGAAAGCCAATGAGGCGTTTCATACGGCCATCTATCGCGCCACCGGCAACCCCTACATGGCCGAAATCGCGACTGAGTTTCGCCAACGTACGGGACCGTTCCGCGCCAAGAAGTTTGCCACGCCCGAGGACCTGATCGCGTCGGCGCGCAGCCATCAGGATCTGATCGACGACATCTTTTCCGAAGATTCGGCGACCGCGGGTCAAAGCATGCGTGCGCACATGACCCAAAGCTTTATCGACGCGCTCAAAGCCAACTGACAGCAAAATATGCTTGCACATGTGTTCGAGTTGGGTTTTTTGTATACAAAACCTCAAAATTGAACGCGGAGCACAGCCATGGGCGTTGCAGAGACCAAAATCTACCCGATCAACACCGGCTGGCTCGAGGCGGATCTTGGCACCTACATCTTCTGGAAGGGGCCCGCGGGCAAGAAATACTGGAACCCGGTATATTGCCATTATGTCGATACCGGCGAGCACAAGATCCTGATCGACACCGGCCTGTGTGACGAGGCGCGCGCCACCGAGTATCACCACAAATGCGAAAAGCGCGGCTGTCTCGAGGTGCATGATCACCTTGAACAGAAGCTTGGCGTGCACCCGGACGAGATTGATGCCATCGTGTTTACCCACCTGCACTGGGATCACGTGCAGAACATGAAAATGTTCAAGAACGCCCGCTATATCGCGCCCAAGGGCGAGATCGAAATGGCCTACAATCCGCTGCCCTTGTACTACCGCACCTACGAATGCGGGATTCTCGGGATCGAACCGGCCTATGCCGGGTGCGTATTTGAAGCGGTGGAAGACGAATGCGAGGTGTTGCCCGGCATCACCATGTTCCACACGCCCGGCCATTCGGTGGGCCACATGGCGGTTACGGTCGCCACGGCGATGGGTGACATCGTGATCGCGGGCGACGCGATTTTTGTGGAACGCAACCTTGAACCGAACCCATCCGAGATGTGGCGCCACTGGGTGCCTGCGCGGTTCGTAAATTCCTACGAAGGCTGGAAGTCGGTCGAAGAGATCGACAAGCGCGCCGATTACGTCCTGCCCTGCCATGACGAGGCGGCCAATGCCCGTTCGGATGTGTTCCCGTACGAGGGCATGCCCTTGCGCAAGCGGCGCCAGCCAATTCCGGGATTCCAGTTCTATTTCGGCGATATGCCGGCGGGGACGGCCCACAAGGCGGCCCCGGCGATGAGCGCGGACGAGGCGAAAGCGTACCTTGCGGGGCTTGTCGATCCAAAGGACATGGCCGAGTACTGAGCGCTTCGGTGACACGCGACATTGCATCGCTGGCCGACATTGCGGGCGGTTATGACGCCATCGTTCTGGACCAGTGGGGCGTTCTGCATGACGGCACGACGCCCTATCCCGGAGCGGTTGCCGCGCTTGAGACTCTGCGGGCTCGCGGACATCGGTTGGCGGTTTTGTCGAATTCGGGCAAACGCGCGGCGCCGAATGCAGCCCGGATCACAGACATGGGGTTTGCCGAGGGCATGTTCGAAATCGTGATGACCAGTGGCGAAGCGTTGTGGCGCGATCTGCGTGATGGCGCGATTGTCGAGCGCCGGTTTTTCCCGATTGAGCGCGCGCCCGGCGATGCCGCAGCTTGGGCTGAAGGGTTGAACATCGTCCTGGGTGATCTTGACAGTGCAGAGGCCGTCCTGCTGATGGGCCTGCCCGACGGCAGCGCCCTGCCCGACTGGGCGGAGACGATGCACGCGGCACAGGCCCACGGCCTACCGGTCTATTGTTCCAATCCGGATCGTCATTCGCCGCGGGCCGGTGGGCTGGTTGTGTCGCCCGGCGCGCTGGCCTTTGACTATGCGGACCGTGGTGGCCGGGTGCGGTTTTACGGCAAGCCTCATGTCCCGGTCTTTGAGGCGCTGGAGCGGCATCTGAAGGCACAGCGCATCCTGATGGTCGGCGACAGTCTGGAACATGACATTGCGGGCGCGCAGGCGGCGGGCTGGGACAGCGTGCTGGTGCGCGGCGGGCTTTATGCACAAAGGTTCGCGGCAGGACCCGTGACGGACGTGCTGGACCAGTTGGTTGCCGCACACGGGTGCGCGCGGCCCACATTCACCATGGGGCAGCTACAATGACCACGAAACCTGATCTTTTGACCGACGAATTCCGCGCTTTGTCTGCGCGTCTGGGCAGCGATCCGTTGCAGGTGCAGGGCGCAGGCGGGAACACGTCGATCAAGGACGGCGCGGTCATGTGGATCAAGGCCAGCGGTACGCAATTGGCGCAGGCGAACACCGAGGAGATCTTTGTCGCCGTGGACCGACGGGCGGCGCTTGCCGAGGCGCGCGAACAGGCGGGCGACGGAAGTTGCAAGACCACGGTCATCGACCCCGCCGTGACGCTGCGCCCGTCGATTGAAACAACCTTTCATGCTGCGTTCGACCACGCGGTGGTTGCCCACACGCATTCGATTTCAACACTGGTCCATGTCATCTGTGCCGAGGGGCGCAAGGAAGCGGCGCGCAAACTTGAGGGTTTGCCCTTTGTGCTTGTGCCCTATGCCAAGCCGGGGCTGCCCCTGACGCGCGAGATCATGGCGAGGGTGACGCCTGAGACGCAGGTGGTGCTGCTGCAAAACCACGGGCTGATCTGCTGCGGTGGGTCGGTGACCGAAGTCAGTCATTTGATTGCAGATGTGGAGCACCGATTGAGGCTGGGGCCGTCGTCAAAGCCCGACAACGCGTCAACGGGTGCTGTACCGGATGGGTATGCGTGGTCCGACCACGGTTGGATCGGGCGTGATCCGCGGGCGGCCAAGGCAGCTTTGGCCGGGTCCTATTATCCGGATCACGTTGTTTTTCTCGGCCCCGGCCTGCCCGGTCCGGACACTGCAGAAGGCCGCCCGGCGGTTGTTGTCGAAGGACAAGGTGTCCTGCTGCGCGAGGATGCGACCGCCGCACAACGCGCGATGCTTAAATGCCTGTCGGATGTGCTGCAACGGGTGCCCGAAGGCTGGCACCCCGAACCCATCGGCCC
The DNA here is from genome assembly GCA_038532285.1 of Pseudomonadota bacterium. GTDB lineage: Bacteria > Pseudomonadota > Alphaproteobacteria > Rhodobacterales > Rhodobacteraceae > Tateyamaria. The sequence continues at coordinate 36,694 of JBCBAV010000002.1, forward strand.
CGAGGCGGAAGCGGAATTGTTGAACTGGGACGCCGAGAAATACCGCCAGGCGCTTGCGGCGCGATCATGACGCTTGGGCTTGGCATCGACATCGGCACCTCTGGCGTTCGGACCGCGGTGGTGAACAGCGCACGCGCCGTGCTGTCGATGGCGCGTGCGCCGCATTTGCCGCAAGACCCCGACCACATGGACGCATCCCTATGGTGGGAGGCGGTAAAGACCTGTCTGGGCCACCAGGTCGAGGCGCTCAGGTCCGCGGGCATTGATCCCGCGACTATCGATCGGATCGCAGTCGACGGCACATCGGGCAGCATGGTCTTGGTGGATGGGAATATAGACCCGGTCAGCCCTGCATTGATGTACAATTCCAAGGGGTTCGAAGCTGAAGCTGCAGTGATAGATGCAGTCGCGCCCGCAGGTCACATCACCCGTGGATCGAATTCCGCGCTGGCCCGTGCCATGCGCCTGCGGGAGCGTGCCAAGGCTGCTCCGGCGCATTTGTTGCATCAGGCGGATTTCGTTGCGGCAAAACTGACGGCGCATCCGGGGTGCAGCGACCACAACAACGCGCTCAAGACCGGATTTGATCCTGAAACGGAAAGCTGGCCGGATTGGATTGACGCCGTGTTCGATGCGGAACTTTTGCCGGAGGTCTTGCCGGTCGGGACACCGTTTGCGCCGTTGTCGCGCGCAGTGGCCGACCAGTTTGGACTGTCGCGCGAGGCGGTGGTCTGTGTCGGAACAACCGACAGCATCGCGGCCTTCTTGGGGCCGCCCCGCTGGAACCGGGTGTGGCGGTGACATCGCTGGGATCGACCCTTGCGGTCAAGATGCTGAGCGCGCAACGTATCGATGACACCGCGATCGGGCTGTATTCGCATCGGTTGGGCGATCAGTGGCTGGTGGGCGGCGCGTCAAACACCGGCGGCGCAGTATTGGCGCAGTTCTTTGACAGTGACAGGATTGCCGCACTCAGCGCCGAGATCGATCCGAGTTTGCCGACGGGCCTCGACTATTATCCGCTGCCACGGTGCGGCGAGAGGTTTCCGATCAACGATCCGACGCTCGCACCGCGGATGGAACCGCGCCCGCCTGAGGATGCGCGATTCCTTCAGGCTTTGCTGGAAGGCATCGCTGCCATTGAGGCGCGGTGCTATGCTGAAATCGCGGCGCGTGGCGCAGGCACGGCAGCGCGGATATTGACGGCGGGAGGCGGCGCCAAGAATACGACATGGTCGCAAATACGGGCCGCGCACCTTGGGCGCGTTCCGGAGGTGGCCAAGAACTCCGAGGCCGCCATTGGTTCGGCATTTGTCGCTTTGATGCTGACCTAGCCCATTTGCGCCGGAGATTGGCATAAGCCGGCACGCATGACAGTGACAAATATGCTCCCCACCATGCCCAGCGCTGAAGCATGGCTGCATGGCGCGGACGGCTGAGTTTGACCGTTGCAAATCCAATTGTGAGGCGGCCACTTTTACCGCCCAGTCACGCCCTGCGCCCCGCGTGGCGTAAAGGTTATTCGGCGGTTTGGACGTAACCTCTTGAACCACTCCGCACCGGGCGTTCGGGCAGCGCGGACGTGCCCGCGCTGTGTCTTGATGTGATCAGGTGCTTTGAAGCACGCTGGACAGTGCCGATTTCAAACCGTCCGAGGTGTAGGGTTTGTTCAGAACCGGCACGTCTGGAAACCGCTCGACGAGGTCAAGGTTTGCGCCATACCCCGTTGCAAGGATCGTCGGGATGCCCAATTCCCGGCATTTCTCGATCACTGGCAGAGATGTCTCGTCGCCCAGATTCACGTCGAGCAGCGCAACGGATACGCTGTGTCTGGAAACAATGCCAAGCCCGTCTGTTACCGTGCTGGCGGTGTGCACGTAACTTGCGCCCAACGCGGACATCATGTCCGACGCGTCAAGCGCGATCACCATGTTGTCTTCGAGAACGAGGCAATGACCATCAAGACGCACCTGAGCCGCCTCGGCTTTTGTCTGTTCGAGCGGCGCGGGTACGGGTTTTTCGGAAATCCGCACATGGGCCGACGGCAAGACGAAATCCGCTTCAAAACCTGTGACGCGGAACCGTGTGTCGGCCTGCCCCTTGAGTTCGAAGGGAATGGATCTTTCGATGATAGTGGTTCCGAACCCACGTCTTTTGGGCGCTTGGACTGGTGGGCCGTTCTTTTCCCGCCATGACAGTTTGGCGACGCCATCCGGTTGCAGCCGCACGTCGAGATCGACAGCACCCGAGGAGTCATTCAGCGCGCCGTACTTGGCCGAATTGGTCACGAGTTCATGAATGACAAGTGCAAGTGTGGAAAACGCGGTGGGCGACAGATCAATTTCATCGCCGGTGATGTTTACCCGCGATGCCTTGGAGGTCACGAACGCCTTCACCTCGGTTGTGACCAGAGACCGGAACGACACCCAATCCCATTCGGTTTGCGTCAACTGATCATTCGCCCGCGCCAGGGCAAATATGCGATCCTCCAACACGGACCGATAGTCATCGAGCGACTTGGCGTCTTCCTTGCCCTGCGAGACGAGGCCGCGGATCAGGTTCAGAATGTTCCTGACGCGGTGGTTCAGTTCTGCAACCAACAGCTCTTGCTGATCCTGCGCCCGTTTGCGCACGGCATTGCGTTCATCTGCCATTTTCAGAACAACTTCGAGCAGCGTCACGCGCAGCGCATCTGCGGCCCTGAGTTCCGAGCCGCGCCACGGTGCGGATTTCCCGCGAACGACTTCCTGCCAGGCATCAAAGCTCTTTCGGGGTGTCAGGCGTATGCCATTCGGCCCAAGCTCCACCGGCTTTTCGGGGTTGCCGGCCCATTTGACAGATGACGCAATTTCACGGCGGAACAGAACCAGATAGTCCCGTGGCGTACGCGACACTGGCAGCGCCAGGATACCAGCGACCCGATCGGAAAAACTGTCGGCCGCGGGATATCGCGTCGACAAAGCGTTTGTTTGATAAACCTGCCCCGATGGGGTCGTGTTCAGAAATCGCGCAAGTCCGAAAAACTCTTCTTTTGTTGGCGCAGCACCTGCTGATTTGTAATCACCGTCGGTAAACACCGCAGCGCCATCGAACGGGATCACTTCCTGGATGTTTTCGGACAGGATATCGAAGGCTTCCGACATGGATGTGCCGCCAGACAACTGTGTCATCAATCGATCGTGCAGTTCCCGTGCACGGGCCAGTTCGGTCAATTCCGACGTCAGTTCGACCTGTGCAAGCTGATAGTTGAAAAGCTCCGAGAAAAGCTCGATCTCGCTGCGCAGTTCGTAGCTGATATATCTTGGCGTCTGGTGGTGGCATGCGAACAGACCCCACAACTCTCCGTTGCGAATGATCGATATGGACATCGACGCAGCCACGCCCATGTTGCGGAGGTATTCCAGATGGATCGGGGACATCGCACGGGTGACCGCCAGCGATAGATCAAGAGGGCGCCCATTCGGATCAAGTTCGGGACTGATCGCATAGGTTTCCGCATCAATGTCGGCGATAATCCGCAAAGGGCTTTTGAGATACAGCGCGCGCGCCTGCTTTGGGATATCGCTGGCCGGATATCGCAGGCCCATGAAAGGTTCCTGGTCGGGTTCGGCAACTTCGGCGATGACCGTTCCGCTGTCATCTTCGTTGAACTTGTAAGCCATGACCCTGTCGAACCCCGAGAGTATCTTGATCGCTCGGACCGCTTCGCGCGCCATGTCTTCGACAGTTTCGTTGCGTTTGACCCGCCCGATCAGTGCACGCACCGTTGACCGATCGAGGTCACCTTGCGCCTCGTGCCTGCGCGGTTCGAATTCGAGGATGATATTGTGGTCGCTTTGGCTGATCGAAATGTCAAAAACCCGGTCATCCGCCATGGCAGGATAGGCAAACAGGCGGGCAGCGTCCGTCTGATAGCTCAGAACCTGCATCTTGGTTCTCAGGTGGTGGACTGTCTCTTCCGGGAAAACATCGATGATGCGCGCGCCGATGATCTGCTGGGCGTCGAAACCAAGAAGATCGGCGCAGTTTTCAGATGCTTAGGTCACCATCCAGTCGGCTGAAAATGCGACCAGACATCCGTAGCTTTGGACGCGCCCAAGGATATGGATCGGCTCTCGGTCGCAATTGGTGAGATCGAGGCCTTCCTGCTGTTGGATCAGGCTCAGCTCGGGCATTGCGTGCCCCTTTCATGGATGGGTGAGCGCGCGCACTCTTGGTAAACTTGGAAAATCAGGTCGACATCTTGTGTAATTTGCTCAGCCAACGGACCGTTCGGCACCATTGCTTCCGACGTTTCACAGAATGCCTTCCAGACCTCAACGTAGCTTGGCGCGGTGAAGTAAGCGTCGGCGCGACGCACGTCCGGATCGTTCGCGGCGAGCCATCTTTTCTTGAGAACCTGGGTTCCGAGCCGTGAACCGGCGACCACGTAGTCAATTGCCAACGGATGAACGGGCCGCATCTGTATCGGGCGTGTGTGGTCCGTTGGCGCAAATGTCCGTAAATCGGACTCGGCACGCTGCATCAAGTCATTCAGCGCGTGCAGTGACCGTGCATTTTTTGCATGCGGCGCAATCGACCGCATCGCCGCGCACTGCATTTGAATGAAATTCAGAAAGCCCGGCTGAGTCGTCAAGTCAAACAGAGACACATGTCTGTCGAGGTCATCGTGCGTGGCGCGCGTGTCAGATCGTAGACGCGTGCGCAAAGAAATGCGCTCATGCTTGGTCATTCTCTCAGTATCTCGATATCCCTCGAAACTGCAATGCAGTGTGGTTTAGACCGTTAACCATTCAACTTCGAATTTTGCGCGGTCTCTGCCGGATATTCTGGCCGGTACCGCGGCAGCAGCCTTGTCGTATTTTCACAGTTGCGGATCGAAAGACCCTGAGGGCCCTTCAAAAAGCGAGGTATTGAACACGTCAGGCTGACTGGTTTTTCGGACTCACGCGCAAGCGATGTGCAAAAAACCGCGTTCCGGAGCGTCCTTTTTCGCAGCAGATTTTGCGCCGCGCCGAACAATATCGCCAACGTCGTGCCATTTGCCGCCTCGGGCGTGCGTTCGCGCCGTGCGCTACGATGGACCGCCGCAGACCTCTGATCGAATTTCAGCATTGAAAAAGCTTTCGGTGCGACATCGAAAAAACTTTTAGCGTGCCGTGGGCTGCCTTGGCTTTCACCTGCGGCTCGTGGTGGGATGAAGAGTCGTGAATATGTGAGAGCAAGATGATGAAGGACATTCCTGCGATGACCGCTGGCGGCGCTCTATTTGCCAAGCTCAGGGCGCTCGGGGTCGAGTATGTTTTTGCCAATTCGGCGACAGACTTCCCCCCATCATCGAAGTGCTGATCGAGGCGAGGGACAATGGCATTGATCTGCCCCGGGCGATTGCGATGCCTCACGAACATGTGGCGGTTGGCATGGCGCACGGGTTTTACCAGATGTCAGGTCGGTCGCAGGCCGTGATGTTGCACACCAATGTCGGCCTTTCCGATGGTGCTACAGGATTGATCAATGCCGCCTGCGACCAAGTACCGATGTTTGTGATGTCCTAGCGAACGCCGGTCACGGAATGCGGCCGTTTTGGGGGCCGAACGGTCCCCTTCGGTTGGGGCCAGGAGATGTACGACCAAACCGCCCTCGTGCGCGAGGCATGCAAGTGGGATTGCGAACTCCGCTTTTCCGAACAAGTGGTCAGCGTCCTTGATCGCGGTTGGGCCATCGCCAACTCGACACCGAAACGGCCTGTATACCTTGCGCTGCCAAGAGAGGGTTTGTGCGAACCGTGCCCGCCCGACGGTCTGGACACGCCATCAATGCTCAGACCTGCCCGCCCGTCTCCTTCGCGACATGACCCAGAATATGCAGCCGAACTGTTGGCGCGTGCGGAACGCCCCCTTATCATCGCAAAACGCGGGGCCGGATCGCAGGCGGCGTTCGATGCGCTGACCGCTTTCGAGGAACGCTGCGCTATCCCGGTGTCCCATTACTAGGCAAATCAGATCTCTGTCCCCATGACCAGCGACGCACACGTAGGCTGGTTTCCCGATGACCTGCTGAGCGAGGCGGCTGTCATCGTCGTGTTGGACGCCCTCGCACCTAGGTAGCCGGACCGAGCGGCACCCGCTCTTGACGCGAAGATCACTCAATTGGGACCGGACCCGCTTTTTGCGCGTGCGTCTCCCCTGCGATCCTTCCGCTCTGACGTGACACTTACGGGTGACACCGGGCCAACCCTGATTGATCTTATTGCGGCGGTGGACAAGCACCCTGCCGAGTCAGCCATATTCGATCGCCGGAAAAAGACCATAACGGCAATTTCGACCGCAGAACGCCAAAGGATCGTGGATATCGCGGAACAAGGTTGTCGCGCTCCGATGACAAAGGATTGGGTAGGGGCTGCCAGCCGCCATGGGCGCACACTTGGCCGAGCCAGACCGTCTGGTTTTCGCGACCATGGGCGACGGCAGCTATATGTTCGCCAACCCAACGGTTTGTTACCAGGTCTGCGAGGCGGCCACTCTTCCGGTGGTTACACTGGTGCTGAACAATGAAGAATGGGGTGCGGTGCGTCGATCCGTCAGCGGCCTTTACAAGGGCGGGCTGGCATCAAAGTCGAACGATGTCCCGCTGACGCACAGGCCAAGCCCGGATTTCTGTAAAACAGCCGAAGCCAGCCGAGCGTATACTGAGACGGTAACAGACGGGGCCGATCTGCCTGCGGCCGTGAGCAGGGCAATCGACGTTGCAACCACGGAAAAACGCCAAGTCCTGCTCAACATCGCAATCGCGCGAGAAGATGCATAGCAAAGTTTAGTGCAATGCGTGGCCTGTACGCAGTCTTACGTTGAACAGGTCAGAGGGAAGGCGCCGCAGTTGCACCCCGTCACGGGTATGTAGCGCGTGGTGCCGTGGGTTGTTGAAGCGGCAAAGCAAGTCGGAACGATGATCCCAAAAGGCGCAATTCTTCGTGGCACTATTAAACTAGTTGATTAATTAACTGATTGGCGTAATACTGCGGCGACATGAATGACGACACACTGAGCGCCGCTTTTTCCGCGTTGGCGCATCCCACACGGCGGGCCATCGTTGCCCGACTTGCCAAGGGCACTGCCAGCGTGAATGAACTGGCCGAACCGTTTGACATGACCTTGCCCGCCATTTCCAAGCACATTCGCGTCTTGGAGAGCGCCGGACTGATTTCGCGCGAAAAGGCCGCGCAGTTCCGGATATGCAAACTCGAGACGCAACCGATCCAGGACATCTCAAGTTGGACCGAGCAATACCGACATATCTGGGACGCCCGTTTTGAGGTCATGGGCAACCTGCTCGAAGCCCTAAAGGAGAAGGACAAATGACCGAACACAACCCGTGGGTCCGCGTGGAGCGTGAACTGGACGCACCCATTGATCTGGTCTGGAAACTGTGGACCGATCCTGAGCTGTTCAAACAATGGTATGGACCGAACGGCATGTCTGTTCCGATCGCTGAAATGGATGTTCAAGCCGGCGGCACACGAAAAATATGCATGTCGATGCAGACGCCGGAACGCGCAATGGAGATGTGGTTCATCGGTGTCTTCAAAGAGGTCACTGAGCCCACCCGTCTGATTTACACGGAAAGCATGTGTGACGCCGATGGCACAATAATTAAACCGCAGTCCATGAGGATGCCGGATACGTTTCCCGATGTCACCGAAATCATCGTCGAATTGAGCGAGGCCGGAGGCAAAACAAGGATGGTCATGGTCCATGTGGGCGTCGAAGAGGGTTCGGCTGGCGCGGGTGGCTGGAACCAGGCTTTTGACAAACTGACAGCTTTGGCGATTTCGCTGGCAAACAAGGGTATGTAGCCCGCGCGTGTTCGAGCCGCTTTTTTCACAGCGTCTGACGACGGTTGCTGTCTTGCGATCCGGCCCGCTTGAGACCTGTCCGTCGGATGTAACGAAGATGCGGCCCAAAGGGGGTAGCCAAATGAGCAAGGCCAACTACCGGAAATCCATCGAGGTGACATCACATGCATCAGCCGCCTTTGATGCCGTCACGCTCGGCGTGGAGCACTGGTGGACCAAGCCGGACCAACCGCTGCGGAAGATCGGCGACCGTGCAAAATTCGGCTTTCCTCCGGGTCGGTCATACTGGACCTTCGAACTTGTCGACGCGGTCAGACCGCATCGTGTCGTATGGCACTGCGTGGACGCGTTGCACATTCACCAAGGTCAGCCGAAAGAGATCGAGACAGAGTGGCTTGGAACGACGCTGGAATGGGGCATCGTCGAAACGGGAAACTGCACCATTGTCACGTTTGAACATTGCGGTCTCACGCCCCAGTTGCTGTGCTACGACGTGTGCGAAACCGGTTGGGACATCTTTTTTCTCGGCAGCCTGAAAGCGTATCTGGACACTGGAAAGGGTGCGCCGCATCAGGTTTCCTGACGCGCAGTCGGTGTGTCAGAGACGCCACATTCCGGACGTCAGCCATGTGCTCCATTGCCGCGACTTGCCACGTAACGATGCGAGCCGTGCGAGCGGATACTCAGAGTTTCGACCTTTGAAGCGAGAGCCTTGCGGCCTTGTTGACCCTGGTCACGCGCACTTTGCTGCAGAGTGCTTCATTGCCCGGCGCCAGTGTGACTGGGTTTTGACAGAGGTCATCGGGTGAAGATCGCGGGAAAGCGGTGTCACATCGGCCGTCTGGCCAGCGAAAACACCTGACCCGTTGGTCCCCCCGGTGGGTAGCTTGCGATATGCAAAGCCAATGCCGCGACCTCATCGGGATGCTTGACCCGCTCCCAAGCTGGCAACCCCTTTGGCAAGGCGCCCGGACCGCTTGACAGGATGTCATCGGCGCTGCGTTCCTGACCAGCGGGTGCGTTGTCAAAGGTTGCCGTCGCTGTCGGCCCGGGAACGAGGCTGTTAACCTCGATTTCGTGTGTCCACAGCTCGTTTGCGAGGCCTTCTGTCATCATGTTCAGCGCTGCCTTGGACACGTGATAGGCGCTGCTATTGGCGCCTGCCGAAAAACCCTTGCCCGAGGTCAGGTTGATGATCTTGCCGCCTTTACGCATGGCACCAGCAAGATACCTCGACATCAGATAAGGGCCACGAACATTGACCTTCAATGTCTGCCACCACAGGTCCGGATCGCTGTCCGCAAACGCGCCACGCTCAAAATAGGCACCTGCGTTGTTCACGAGGATATCAACGGTGCCAAAACGCCGGATGATCCTCTGACAGAACCTGGTGGTTTGCGCCTTGTCTGCCAGATCCACAGGTTCACAGAAACACTGCCGCCCCAGCGCTTCGACCTCGGATCGCACGGCACCAATCTCGTTCTTGCGACGGGCGCAGATTGCTACATCTGCCCCGGCCCTGGCGAACGCCAACGCAATGGATTTACCAATCCCGCGACCTGCACCGGTGACAACCGCAACCTTTCCCGCGAGCACGTCTTCAGTCATGCCGACTGGCCTCCAATGTCGCGAGAGTTGCGGCAATCTCTGCAACACCCGCATCCCAATCCACGGCACCTTTTGCTGTGTAATGGGCCATCGGAAGCGCGCGTTGCAGACAGTCTATCCCATCCCAAAGCCGCGTGTCGCAGATCATCACGAATGGCTTGCCTTTGGTTGCACGGGCTTCTGCGAATGTGTCGACGAGCTCGCGCGTGTCCGTGCCGCTGATGCGCCGCGACGCGAAGCCGAAGGCTTCAAACTTTTCAGGAACCGGTTCGACGGCCATTACGTCCGCCGCATGGCCCGATGCCTGCATGTCGTTGTTGTCGATGATGTAACACAGGTTATCCAGCTTCTGGTGACCCGCAAACATTGCTCCTTCCCAGGTATTGCCCTCTTGCAGTTCCCCGTCAGAGAACAGGCAATACACCCGTTGGTCAGACCCTTTCTGGCGCAATGCCCAGGCAAGCCCCGCCGATTGGCTCGCCCCCTGCCCCAGTGACCCCGCAGTCATCTCAAAGCCAAGCTGGCCTTCGATTGGGCTTTGATCCACCCAGGAGCCGTCCGCGTTGATGGTGCGCAGATCTTCGATTGAATAGTGGCCTGTCTCGGCCAGTGCCGCATAGGTCATGATTGCGTCATGACCGTTGGACAGGACAAATCGGTCGTAAAACCAGCCGTCATTGTCGGGTCTGAGTTCGTCGAAATAGAGCGCGGCAGCAATGTCCGCCAAAGCCACGCCCTGTGCTGCGTAGCCACCCCTCTGGCGACAAATCTCAAGCACGTGAGCGCGAATTTTAGCGGCGATTATGTCCAGATCATTGATGGATTGAGTGCGTCTCATGCGGCCATCTCCGCAATGCGGCGCGCCATGGTTTCTGCATCAAGACCGAGGGCCTGGCGAATGTGAGACAGTGTTCCGCCGGGTGCCCACCGGTTGGGCAGACCCATGCGCGTGATCCGCGGGCCCCTTCCGATGTCCGACACGATCTCGGTCACGAGCGATCCGAGCCCGGTGACGATTTGGTGGTTCTCGACCGTGACAATCTGGTTATGCGCAAAAGCAAACGCGGCGACCTCGTGCTCACGCACGGGTTTGAGCGTCGGCACATGCAGCAAAGAATGGTCAACGCCTTGGTTTTCCAGCAGTCTAGAGGCTTCAAGCGCCCACTGCGTGCCGTGCCCTGTCGCGATTATCCCGATGCCTTTGCCCTCTTTCAGACGATAGGTCTTGCCCAGTTCAAAGGTGAATTTCTCCGGGTCGAGCAGACGCGGCGTGTCGCCCCGGTGACCCCGTATGTAGATCAGACCGGGAAGATCCACGGCAGCATTCACAGCGGCGCGGAAATCTGTTGGGTCCATCGGATCAATTACAGTCGCGTTTGGAATCGCACGCACCATGCCAAGATCCTCAGCCGCCTGATGGTGAATGCGCGCCGGATTGGCGATGCCGGGCGTAAAGCCAACGGCGATGTTGGTTGGCCCGGCTTCCCGGTTGGTGCCCGGCCCGCTGCCCGTGCCCATGCAGATCATCATTTGATCATAGGCACGCCGCGTGATGTAGCAGGCAAAGCAGGTTGCAATCGGAATATACCCACCTTTGGCCACGCCCGCTGCGACAGAGAGCAGGTTCTGTTCGGCCATGCCAACATCAAGGTGTTGGTCCGGCAGTTCGGTTTTGACCCGCACAACCTGGCAGTACTTGCTGAGATCTGCGCTCATGATCACCACGTCTTTGCGACGCGAGGCGAGATCAAAGCTGATGTCGTCAAATGGAGCGGGATCAAAAGATATGGGACCGTTCAGCAGCATCAGTTCACATGTATCGCATTGGGCAAAAGGACAGTTTCGAGATGCGCCTTGGCTTCGGCATGGGTAACCCAATCGGGTGGCGGGAAATCAGCCGACATGTCCCAGTCATCGCCTGTCTTTTCCATATGCGCCGCGAGGTCGCGATCAAACTGGTCCATCATCTGAGCATAGGTGGGGTCCTCGACAAGGTTCACCTGTTCGTTAGGGTCGACCCGCTGGTCGTAGAGATAGGCGCGGTGATCCTTGCGACGGACATACAGCCAGTCCTTGGATCGAATGCCACGTTCCGCGTATGGTGTGTATTCAATCGGATTGCCCCCTGTCTGGCGAAAGACTTGATACCAAAGCTGACGTCGATGCTCGGTCGCGGTGCCGTTAAGCACCGGCAGATAGCTTTTGCTGTCTCTCCCCTGAGGCATGTCTATGTCGAGAAGATCAAGGATCGTCGCCATCATGTCGACGCCGACGTCGATCATTGCCTGCGTTCGCCGCGGTTTGAACCGTGCCGGATAGCGTACCATCAAAGGCACGTGCATGGACGCACGAAAGGCCTGGTTCTTGAGTCCGCAGAACGACCCGTGCTGGCCCAACATGTCACCGTGATCCGATAGAAAGACCACCATTGTGTCTTCGGTGATCCCCAGTGCATCCAGATGGTTTAGAATACGGCCTACGTTGAAATCGATATTGTGGATCATCCCGTAATATTCCGCGATGAACTCCCTGATTTCCGCCTCGGTCTCAACTTCGCCGACGGGCTTGGTTTCGTGGCTGCAATGGCTTTTGTGTCCCGAGCGGGGATCGCCGCCACAAAGAATGTTGGTCCTGTGATCCTGCACGCGTGTCTGCAATTCAGCATCTGGCACGCCGGGGGGAAGCGGCACCTCTTCCGGTCTGTAAATGCGACGCAAGTGATCGGGCATGTCCATGGGAAAGTGAGGTGGCCCGTAGCTGAGATAGCCGAAGAAAGGCGCGTCTTTCTTGGCCGCGTTGTCCATGAAGTCGATGAACTGGTCGGTCTGGTAATCCGGCTCGTACCGCGTCGAGTGATAGGCCTGCCCCGCGTCGTCATAGTAGATCGACGAAAGATAGTCATGACCCCGATTGAACCCGACGAAATGATCAAAGCCGAACCTTCGATCCGATGGCACGAACCCCGGCTTGGGGCCGCCCTCCAGATGCCATTTGCCGATATAGCCAGTCTGATAACCCGCATCCCTCAGGAACTCGGCCAGGAAGCCTTGCCCACCCCGAAGCGGGAAATGGTTTTGGATCATTCCGTGGCCTTGGGCGTACTTTCCAGTCAGCATCGAAGCGCGGAACGGACAGCAAATTGGGTAGCTTGTGTAGGCCTCTTCGAAATGCACGCCCTCGTTGGACAGTCTGTCGATATTGGCCGTCCGGATGACAGGATTGCCCGTGCATCCCATCGCGTCATAGCGCATCTGGTCCGCGTATATGATCAGGATATTCGGGCGCGTCATCGCGTGAGCCTTGATGTGACTGGCCCCCAAAGGATCGTCAGCGCGAGGGCCGCATAGATTGTAATGCCAATGGGCGTGTTGAAGAATTCGAAGACGGACCCATCGGCGATAGTGAGCGATTGGCGCAGAGAGTTCTCGAGGATGGGTCCAAGCACGAAGCCGATGGAGAGCGGCGCAATGGAGTACCCCAGCTTTCGCACCACGTAGCCAAGTATGCCAGCGCCCAACAGCACGCCAACATTGAAGAACGAATTCGAGACGGAGTAAATGCCAACGAAACTCAACAGCAGCACGGTCGGTACGATAACCGACGTCGGAACGCGGATCAGCTGCGCCGCAAAGCGGATCGCGATCAGGCCGATGAACATCATCAGGATGTTGATCACAAACAACCCGATAAAGATTGCGTACATCAGATCCGGTTCATCCGTAAAAAGCTTTGGCCCGGGCGTCAGTCCCTGGATCAGTAACGCCCCCAGCAACACTGCAGCAGCAGGCGAGCCGGGCACGCCCAAAGTCAACGTCGGGATCAGCGCGCCTCCGACCGTCGCGTTATTGGCGGTTTCGGGTGCAATGATGCCTTCGGGGATGCCAGTACCGTATTTCTCGGGTGTCGCGGATCGTCGTTTGGCTTCGGAATAGGCAAAAAATGCGCCGACCGCGGCGCCCTCGCCCGGAATTATCCCGATGACGGTGCCGATGATCGACGAGCGCAAGATCACATCCTTGAGCCGGCCAAGCATCTTGAAGCCAGGGAGCTTGACTGTCAGGCTTTCCATGGAAAAATCGACCTTGCGCGCCGCGCGCTCGGCTCCGATCAACACTTCGGACATCGCAAAAAGCCCAACGAGGAAAGGCACGAGTGGCAGGCCTTCGTAGAGGTGGTAAGTCCCAAAGGTATAGCGCTCGGTCCCGTTCAATTCGTCCAGTCCCCAGGTGGTCAAAAAGATGCCGAGCGCGCCGACAAGCAGACCCTTTGGCAGGCTTTGTCCCGCCACGCGAACCACGACAATCAGTCCGAAAACCGAGATGGCAAGGTATTCCCGCGGCCCGAACTTTGCGGCCAGTTGCGCCATGAATGGCGCAATAAGCGCAAGGCAGATCGCAGAAAATAGACCGCCGACGATAGACCCTGTAAGTGATAAGCCAAGCGCTTCGCCGCCGCGGCCCTGTTTGAACATGTTATTGCCATCCAGCACGGTGGCGATGGCGGCCCCAGTGCCCGGAATTCCGACCGCAATAGCTGAAATCGAGCCGCCGTATATCGCCGCCGAGTAGATACCCAGCAGCAAAACCATCGATGGAACAGTGTCCATGTAGAACGTGAATGGCAGCGCCAGCGCAATCGCGATGGGCGGCCCGAGACCTGGCAGAATGCCGATCACAAGACCCAAGACAATGCCCAGAACCAAAAGCGCAAGCGTAAGGGGATCTGCCAAGAGCCAAAACGCGGAAATGAGCGCCGCTCCATCCATCAGATCAACTGGACCCCAAGGCCAAACATAAAGATCGCAGTGACAACCGCCGTGAGCGCCAGAACAACAGCGTAGACAAGTGGCGTGCGGACACCCATCGCCAAAAGACTGAGTGGCCCGAGCACACAGGCCATCGGTAAAAACCCGACATAGCGCCAGATTGCATAGCACCCAACAGCGACAAAAAGCATAAGCAAGCCTTGCCGAGCCTCGCGGCCATCAGCAAAGACCGCCTCGCCTTCGTCGCCACCGGCTGAGCCGTGCTTCAGGTATGAATATCCCACTATGAGCGCACACAAAGCCGCAAGCCCCAGCATCAGTTGCGGAAAGAACTTCGATGGCAGTCCAGCGCTGGCCAGCAGCCCGGATGTTGTGAACCCTTGCGCCACCCACGCGAAATATCCGCATGCACACAGGACAATGACGACAAAGACCATATTCGCAACGCGTTGGCTGAGCATTCTCGCCCCCCGAAGGCACAAAACGTCGCGCAAGAATGCCTGCGCGACGCTTCCAAAGTATAAGCGCTTACTTCTTGAGCAGGCCGAGACCGTCAAGCAGAGGCGAATACAAATCGATGCCCGATTGGATCAGCGCGGTCGTCTCATCGACACCGTGGGTCCAGTCGTAACTGACAGCCCTGGGAACTTTGGCGATAAAGGCATCTTCGCCCATCGACTGGGACGCTTGCAGCAGCTTGTCCACAATCTCTTGGGGGGTACCGGCTTTTACGGCAAGACCACCGTGCACCCAAGTGCCCGCCTCTTTGCCGGGGAAGGCCTCACCCACGGTGCGCACGCCGGGCAGGTCCTTTTCATAATAAGGCTTGCGGTCGTTATCGAGGATGATGAGCGGGCGGATCTCATCGCCGTAGGCGTGGATCGAGGCGACCTGCCCGACTGCGACATCCACCTGACCGCCAATCAGCCCTGCGAGCGTTGCCGGAACCGTCTTCAGAGCGATCGTATTGAACTCGAGCCCGAACTCAGACGCCATTTGCACAGCGGACAGGTTCGGCGGCGCGCCAAAGTTGTTTACACCCATGGTCAGCTTGTCAGCCTTGGCCCCTTCGATGAATTCTTCGAAGGTTGTGTACGGGCTATCGGCCCGCACGTAGAGAGCGTTCGACGCCGAGATCCCAGCATAAAGCGGGATGAAGTCCGTGAGTGGATCGTAGGGCGTGTCGCGCGTCAGAGGCACAACCATGAAACTCGGCGGCGACCAGTTGAAAACAGTGTATCCGTCTGCCGGCGCTTCAAGCACACTCATCGTTGCGGGGATATGCGCGCCACCCGGCTTGTTGACGACATTTACCGGCACGCCGAGCGCTTGGCTCAGCACGTCTGCGTTCATCCGAGCGACGATATCGGCGTTTCCTCCGGCACCGAAGGATACAACATATGTGATCGGTTTTTCCGGCCATTCAGCCAGCGCCGCGCTCGTCATAAGCCCAAGCGCCGCAAACCCGGCGACCGCCAGTTTCATCAGTTTCATGTGAAGCCCTCCCTGCTTCGTGCCACGGCCTTTTGGCCATTAATGGTCTAGATATGCATACCTTTTATGGAACGCCGTCGTGAGTCAAGTTTGCATTTCATGCGCCTTCGGTGGCGAATTCCATCTCTAGCTCAAGCATGTCTCCGGGGTAGGATAGCGTGGCAGAGTAGATCAGTCGGCCTTCGCAATCGAGAAATTCGCGCAGCACGCGAAAGACGGCAGAATTCACCTTGATCCCCAAGGCGCGCGCCATTGCAAAATCCGCGTGTGCAATAGTGACCCTTTGGCGCGCCTTGTGAACGTTCACGCCAAGATCCCGCAGCACCGAAACAACGATCTCTTGTGCGAAACGCTCGGGTGCGCGATCAAAAATCTGATCGTCCAGCTTTATGTCCACCTGACAGAACGGCTTGCCCAAACGTGCGTGAATACGCGTCATGGCCCTGAAATAGCGCCCATCTTCCGCTTTCTCTATCATGGCGTCGTTTTGTGTGACCGACACTTCCAACTGATCCACCATTTCATAAATCTGCGAGATGTCCGCCTTCATCTGCATGGTATGCCGTGTGGGCCTTTTGACGGCTTTGACAAACGTGCCCCTGCCAGAGTGCTTTTCGATCAACCCTTCGTCTTCGAGCGTGTTCATGGCCTGAACCACGGTCATGCGCGCCACGCCAAGCTGTTCAGTCAACTCTCGAAGCGCTGGAAGCTTGGCTCCGGCCGTCAAATCACCTGACATGATCTGGTGCCGCAAAACCTCGGCCACCTCGGCATGCAACGGCACAGAGGCGCGCTTCATCGCCTGAAGATTCATATTGACAACCTCCCCAATTCAATAGGTACAAAGGTCCATACCTATTAACCATAACGAGCGCGCTTGTGAAAGAAAAACACAATCTTTCAGAACTCGAAGCAATCGCCACGCGTTTGCGGTTGCATGTGGTGGATATGGTGGCGCCGTCTGGCCAGGGCTATGTGCTGCAAGGGCTCGGCGCTGCAGATATCTTTGCGACGCTCTACTTTGCCGAGGCAACGATGGACCCTGCCAATCCGGACTGGCCGGAGCGAGATCGCGTTTTTCTGACAACAGCACACAACACGGCAATCTTCTATGCAACCCTGGCCGAACGGGGCTTTTTCCCGGTCGAAAAGCTCAAAAGCTACGTGACCGACGGCTCTGCGCTGGAGATCAATTCATCAGAACGGATGGGGACGTTTGTCGAGGCAACCTGCGGGTCTCTTGGTCAAGGTTTGTCTGTGGCCATCGGCTGCGCCCTGAGCGCGAAGCGACAGGGCCGATCCAGCCGTTTTTACGCGATCGTCGGCGATGGCGAGATGCAGGAAGGCCAGATCTGGGAAGCCGCAATGCTTGCCGGGGCTTGGGCGCTCGACAATCTCGTGGTGATCGTTGACTACAATTTTGTTCAGTCCGAGGGGCCAATGGACAGGGTGATGACCCTGGATCCGCTGATGGAAAAGATGGAGAGCTTTGGCTTCGCCTGCCAGGAAGTGGATGGAAACGATATCCCAACCCTTTTGGCCGCCTTTGACGTAGCGCGCGACACACAAGGAAAACCAAGCTTCATAAAGGCCAACACCCTGATGGGCAAAGGAGTGCCGTCACTCGAAGGGCTGATGTTCCACCAACTGCGCTTTCCACCCGAGGTCGCGGCATCCGCGCGCGCTGAACTGGAAGCGCCACGATGAACACGCTCACCCAACTCGAAGCAGCCGATTTCATCAACCGCTCGTTCAAGCCACTCCCGCGTGCATATGGCGACGCTCTCGTAGAAGCAGCGCAGGCCGATCCACGAATTGTCGCGCTATGTGCCGACCTTGTGCCGCCCACGGAAACCGACCGTTTTCGCGACGAGTTGCCAAATCGCTTTCACAATGTCGGCATTGCCGAGGCAAACATGATAGGCATTGCCGGGGGTATGGCCCGCTCGGGCGAAATTCCTTTCTGTCACTCGTTTTGTGCCTTCATCACCAAACGGGTACTGGATCAGATCGCGATGCAGGCCGCCTATCCCAATCTGCCCGTCAAGCTGGTTGGCTTTTTGCCCGGAGTGGCAACGTTGCTGGGTGTCTCCCATCAGGCGATCGAAGATGTGGCGATCCTGCGCGCGGTGCCCAACATGGCGATATTCGAACCATCCGGACCCGAGTATCACGCGGCCATGGTCAAATTGGCGCTTGATTGGGATGGCCCGGCGTATCTGCGAATGAAACGGCCCGAAACCCTGCCGGACGCATTTGAACCGAAATCCCTCGATGTTGGAAAAGGCGTGATCCGGCGCGAAGGCGGGGATGCCACAAAAATCTCAGCCGGTCTGAGCGTTGTAGAAAGCTTGAACGCGGCGGAAGTATTGAGCCACGAAGGGATAGAGGCCCGCGTGGTCGACATCGCATCGCTCAAACCGCTCGACGGCAATCTGATCCTTGAAAGCGCAGACCGGACCGGCGCGATTGTGACAGCGGAAAACCATTCGATTATCGGTGGACTTGGCTCTGCCGTCTCAGAGGTGCTGATGGACGAAGGCATCGGCCTGCCGTTTCGCCGCGTGGGTATTCAGGATCGCTTCTGCGAAGGCGGCTCGACCCCCTATTTGATGAACAAATTTGGCCTTGATGCCCCTGCCATCGCGCAGGCCGTTCGCACCGTGATGGAGAAAAAGACATGAGCTTTCGCTATGAATTCGGCGCGGGCGGTGACGCCTGCGAAACTGTCAACCCGGCGAACCCCTCCGAAAAAATTGGCCGCTATGGGGTAATGGATGCCGGTGAGTTGGCGAAAACCATCGAACGCGCCAATGCGGCGCAGGCGGAATGGGCCCGAGTGCCGGGGCTGGAGCGATCGCAGCGTCTGAACGCTTTCATCGATGCAGTAGAGGCACGGGCCGACGCGTTGGCGACAGCAGGCACGCTCGAGCAGGGAAAGCTGTTCCGCGAAAGCAAAGGCGAGACGATGAAGTCTTGCGCCGAAGGCCGGTTCTCGGTTGGCGAAGCCGCGCGCATGGGTGCAATGGCCATTGCAACCGGGCGGGCTGGGTTCTCGAACCAGATCCTGCGGCGACCTCGCGGCGTAATTTTTTGCATCAGTCCATGGAACTTCCCGATCTCGACGCCCATGCGCAAGATCTGTCCGGCGCTCGCATTCGGCAACGCGGTGGTCATGAAGCCTTCGCAGTTCACGCCAGCGGCGAATTTCCTGCTGGCAGAAATTTCGGCAGAGTTCTTCCCGAAAAACCTGATCCAGGTCGCAATGGTATCGGGTCGCGTGGCAAGCGAAGCGATTGCTTCGGCAGATATCCATGGCGTCAGCTTTACCGGCTCGGTGCCTACCGGCAAACTGGTCTATGCAGCCGCAGCCCAGAATCTGGTTCCTGTGCAACTTGAACTTGGCGGCAAAAATGGCGCGATCCTAAATGATAGCGATAATCTCGAAGGCGCGATTGGCCAGATACTCGGTGCCGCGTTCATGACCTCGGGCCAACGCTGCACCGCCATCAGTCGGATCATCGTGCAAAAGGACATCGCCGACGAAGCAAAGGACATTCTCACAGCCAAGGCGGCCGCAATGCAAATGGGCCCGGGCATGAGTGATGACAGCGATATTGGCCCCCTGTGCAACCACCCCCATTGGCAGGATGTGTGTGATGCAACAGCCAGGGCCATCGCGGAAGGCGCATCGCCTCTCACCGGCGGCTCGGCACCCGGGGCTCCGGACGATGGATACTTCTTTGCGCCGACGGTTCTGGATGGTGTCGAGCATAATTCGATTGGTGGTCAACACGAGATCTTTGGACCCGTACTGTCGGTTCTAGAATACGATACATTCGATCAAGCCATGGGTATCTTGAACGGGACCGAATTTGGTCTGACATCCGCTCTTTTTTCCAATCGCAATGACCTGATCCAGCGCTTTTTGTCCGAAAGCCAGAACGGGATGATCCATGTGAACCATGGCACCGTACCCGACAACAATATGCCCTTTGGCGGCATCAAAAACTCGGGTGTGGGCGCTTATTCAGTGGGCCCGACAGCGGTAAATTTCTACACGTCCGAACATTCCGCCTACGTCGCCTGGTAGCGTGCGCTTCTCACGTTCCATAACTTTGGATAGCATCACAGCCATCCCGATCCGCGCCTCGGGTGGTGTGTCCCCGAAGATGGCTCTTGGCACCATGCCAACCCGTCCTGCCTTGCTCGTGCGCGTCGAGGACCGGGCGGGGTGTTTTGGATGGGGCGAAATCTGGGCCAACTTTCCGGCGCGTGCGAACCTGCACAAGGCGCACATTGTCGAGGACGTTATTGCCGCGCACCTGAACGGTTTCAGCTTTTGTGACCCGCGCGAAGTTAACGAAGCGCTGCGGTCGCAACTGTCCGTGTATTTTTTGCACGTCGGCCAGCAACAAGTGTTTGAGCATGTTCTGGCAGGCCTCGATACTGCGCTTTGGGATCTGTGCTTGCGTA
This sequence comes from Pseudomonadota bacterium, assembly GCA_038532285.1. Taxonomy (GTDB): domain Bacteria; phylum Pseudomonadota; class Alphaproteobacteria; order Rhodobacterales; family Rhodobacteraceae; genus Tateyamaria. The sequence continues at coordinate 56,889 of JBCBAV010000002.1, forward strand.
ATTCCGACCAGAGCTTTGTCGATGCCATGGGCCTGCGCGAAAAACAGGCGAAATCCTATGCGACCTCGATCAATGCCGAAGATCTGGAACGGTTGATCCCGCTTCATGCGTGCCTTGGGCAAAGCCATTTCAAGTTGAAAATCGGGTTCGCGGACCATGGCAACGTCCAGATTGTCGAACAAGCCACAGCACTTTGCCCGCGCGGGACGCGGATCATGGTCGACAGCAATCAAAGCTGGACCCTCGAAGGCGCAAGGACATCCCTGCGCGCCATCGAGAGTTTCGCGCCATTCTTTGCCGAAGAGCCCTTGCGCGCAGACGCACCAGCCCACGATTGGGAGTGCTTGGTGAATTCAACGGACATCCCCCTCGCCGGTGGCGAGAATATCTATGGCATCGACGATTTCCTGCGCATGGCCGATCTTGGTTTGCGATTCCTGCAACCGGATGTGGCCAAATGGGGCGGGATGTCCGGCGCGCTCGACCTTGCCGAAAAGGTGCCGGATGACGTGTCGATCTGGCCTCATTTCATGGGCACATCGGTTGGTCAAATCGCCGCCCTTTCGATCAGTGCCGCCGTTGGCGCAAGATCCTTTTGCGAGGTCGATGTCAACAAAAACGCATTGCGCACAGAATTGAGCGGTGACGTGATCCGCATCGAAAATGGAGTCGTGTCTTTGCCCTCGGAACCAGGATTGGTCGCACCGCCAAAGCCCGAAGCGCTGACCGCGTTCGCCGAAGTGAGTACCTGAGACCGATGTCTGCGCAAAACTGGCTGTTTAAATTTGCCAAGGTCGTCCCATCAGGCAACGCAGACGAAATTGCCGAACTCTTTGCACCAAATGGTTTCTGGCGCGATTATCTCCCCTTCGGCGGCACTTTGCAGACTGTCGAGGGGTGTGCGGCAATCGCCGCTTTCGCCGCGCGCACCGATGCCGCTTGCGGTTTGCAGAATGTGATTTTCGAAGGCGCGGCGGACGCGAACGAAGGCTTTTTTCGGTTTTCCGTCGCCGCGGGCCACGGTCGCGGCTACCTGCGCTGCAAGAATGGTCTTTGCGAAACGCTGTTTACCCAACTTGGCGATCTCGCACATCCACCAGCTCGCTCCGACGACAACACCGCGCCTTTCGTTCTGGTGGTTGGTGGGGGGCAAGGCGGGCTCGCTCTGGGCGCACAGCTTGCCGATCTGGGGGTCCCGTATCTCATCATAGACAAGCACCCACGGGTGGGTGATCAGTGGAGATCCCGCTACGACAGTCTCGTGCTACACGACCCTGTCTGGTACGATCACATGCCGTTCAAACCGTTCCCCGAGGATTGGCCGGTGTTCACGCCCAAGGACCGAATGGGCGACTGGCTCGAAGCCTATGCAAAAGAGTTGGGCTTGAACATTTGGACCAACGCCGCCCTGACATCAGCGAAATATGATGGAACGACGTGGTCCGCCGACGTGATGCGCGATGGTAACCCGACCACGGTAAAGCCTAGCCATCTGGTCATGGCCCTTGGCCTTTCCGGCTTTCCGAATGTGCCTCAATTTCCGGGTCAGGATATCTTTGCGGGTCGTCAAGAGCACTCGAGCGTCTTTGATCTCAAGGGGTGCTACGCCGGAGAGGATGTCGTCATCATCGGAGCAAACAATTCAGCGCATGACATTGCGTCGGATCTGGTTGGGATCGGTGCGCGTCCGGTGATTGTTCAACGGTCGTCGTCTCTGGTCGTGCGGCAAAGCGATTATTGCGAGAAAGTCCTTGGCCCGCTTTATTCCGCTGATGCGGTCGCCCGAGGCATCACAACGGACAAAGCAGACATATTGCAGGCGTCCATGCCGCTACGTTTGCTGGAAAAGCGTCACAAGGCGATCTGGGATGAAATCCGCGCCGATCAACGTGAATACTATAAGCGTCTGACGGATGCAGGTTTTGCCTTGGACTTTGCCGAGGATGAAACCGGCCTCGGCATGAAATACCGCCGCACCGCCTCTGGCTACTACATTGATGTGGGTGCTGCCGAAATGGTGATGGATGGTCGGATTGCAGTATGCTCCGGCACTGGTATCAGCCACCTCAGCACCCAAGCCGTTCATCTTGAGGATGGCGCGTCTCTGACCGCCGATGCTGTTGTCTATGCGACGGGATATGGTGACATGACGGACTGGGTTGCCGCGCTGGTTGACCAAGACACAGCACGCAAGGTCGGCCCATGCTGGGGGTACGGTTCCGGCACCAAAGGTGATCCCGGCCCGTGGATCGGAGAACTACGCAACATGTGGGTCGAGACGGCGCAACCCGGCCTTTGGTTCACGGGCGGCAATCTCAGCCAAGCGCGTTACTACTCCCGCTTTCTGGCGCTGCAGCTGGCACAACGGTCTTTGACATGAACCGGCTTGATGGAAAGGTCGCCCTGATCACCGGCGGGGCACGCGGGATAGGTGCAGCCGAGGCTGCGCTTTTTGCTGAGGCAGGCGCCCAAGTCGTTATGACCGATGTGGATCAGACCGAAGGCGAGACCGTCGCCGACGCTATTGGAGACGCGTGCACGTTTCATTTTCAGGATGTGGCGTCGGAAGAAGACTGGGATGAGCTCATGGTCTTTATCAAACGCACATATGGCGCGCTTGACGTGTTGGTGAACAATGCTGGGATCTTTCGGGTGATGGGTACAGAAGAAACCAACCTGGACACTTGGAACCAACTTGTCGCCATCAACCAGACCGGAACATTCCTGGGCATTCGCAGCGCTGTGCCATTGATGAAACGCGGCGGCGGCGGCAGCATCATCAATTCATCATCGATCGCAGGGCTTGCCGCGACGCCGCGCGCATCGGCGTATGCAGCAACCAAATGGGCAGTGCGCGGTCTGACAAAATCTGCTGCCGTCGAATTCGCGCCATTCGGAATCCGTGTAAATTCAGTCCATCCGGGACTGATTGACACACGGATGATGCAGGAACTGAACCAGTCCGCCGAAGAACGTGACGCGCGTGTCCCGCTTGGGCGTCAGGGAACGGTGCATGATGTTGCCAAGCTCGTTCTTTTCCTCGCGTCCGACGACTCTGCCTATTGCACCGGACATGAATTCGTAGCGGACGGTGGACTGAAGGCATAGTTCCCGTGGCCGTTTTGCTTGTAACGTGACGCAGCAAGAACGCTCGCAACGGCAGATTTCTTCCATGGTTGGCGATCGCGGTGAGATCAGGTGTTCGGGGATCACACAACTGTCGGTCCGGCGTTCATCAAATGCTTTCGCAGAACTGGTAAGCAGCCCGAGCTCGTAACGTCAAAGCCCAAACTTCTGTATCAAAGCTGGAAGCAAGCGCAGACAGCGCATCCAGCCTCATGCACTTTTTTCATTGATCTCTGCCTTTCGACCCGCGAGGGAAATGACGTTCTCAGGCATTTCATCTGGGTCAACTCGTTCCGTCGGAACGGCCGTTGCGGCCTTGCTTGGCCACCGCAAATCGGCTTCGAGCGCTGCGCGCAGTTGGGGATGCAACCCGCTTCCGTAAGGGCGCGCAACATCATCCATCCGCAGTAAATCATTGAAAATCGTCATGGGGTCCAGCTTTCCTTTTCGCAACGCTCGCAACGCTTGCATCAGTTTTGCACCGGGCGAGACAGAAAGGGTGTTCCAGCTAGGTGACATTCTCCTGACAGATTTAATCAGAATTGGCAATGGCAGCAAAAGGCGCGGCAACGTGAATTCGCACCGCCGCAAAAAGGGCGCGCAATGACTGGCCGCCCTTTCCATTTGCGCATGAAATGTGAGCTAGAATTCGAACGTGGCTGAGACCTTGAAGGACCGTCCCGGCTGCGGCAGTTCGTTGGGGAAGATCGTGTATTGCTCGTCAAAGACGTTGTCGATGCTGGCCCGAAACACGGCGTTCTCGAGCGGTCCACGCGATGGGCCCCAAGATCCGAACAGGTCAACGACCGTATAGGATTCGCCAGCACGCCCGCCAGACGGTACGTCGTTTTGATCACCGGCAAAGGTCACGCGGCCCCCAACTGTCCACTCTGACGTTGGCCGAAAGCCCAAGGTCGCACTCAGACGCGGTTGGGGAATAGACCCCAGTTCGTCTCCCGGTTCCTTGGATTTTCCGTCTGCCAGCGTCAAAGCAAGTCCGCCAAACCAATTGCCCGCATTATAGTCCACCTCAGCTTCAAAACCATACAGCTCGGCGTCAACGTTCCGCTGGAACGTGTCCCCAAGAGCCGTACTGAAAGTCGGCGGCCCAAGGCGCGAGAAATCCGGGCCTGTCACAACTGTGTCGATGAAGTTTTTGACATCTGCATAATAAACATTGGCTGAAAACCGCAGCGCGTCACCGGGTCGGAACCTATTTGCCCTTTCAAAGCGTGCGCCAATTTCGATCTGTGTGGATTCTTCCGGTTTCAAATCCGGAGTGGGCACGAAATTGTTGGTGATCTCCGTCGGAGGGGTGCCTGGAGGACCAAGAACAACTGTTCCATAGGGGAAGTGCACCCCGTCATTATACAACTCGGTCAGCGTTGGCGCACGGAACGCGCGCGCCACGTTGCCGAATACTTGCCAGTTGTTATTCGGGCGGAAACTAATCCCGATCCGAGGCGAGAAGAAGTCATCCTCCACATCCGCCAGCGTGGGATCGTCCACGTCGCGATCATAGCTGTCAAAACGCACACCCGCGATGACGTCCAACCGGTCCGACACTCCGAATGTCGCTTCGGCGAACACACCGTAAGTGGTGGCTTCGGCATTAGGGAATTGCGTCCGGGGTCCACCGCTGCGCGTGCCGGTCTGCTCATCGCGGAATGCCTCAAGGCCGTAGACCAAATCAATTGGCACACCCATGTTGAACTGCGACCGGTTCACGACCTCGAACCCGATTGTGTCATATTCCGTGACGTCAGCGCGGCCGTCGCGAATACGGTCATCTGTGATCTCAAGCGTATTGCCAAAGAACAGCACGGACAGATCGACCAAGTTGGAATTCTCTGGGTTCCAATCCCAGGACAGCCGATAAGTAAAGATCTCTGAAGCCCGATCAGAATCGTTCCCATCCACAGGATCGAGATTGGCGGTGGTGTTCGCGTTGGGAGGGATGCGCCCTTCGTCTTCGAAGTAAGACAGATTCAGCTCAAACCGCTGGTCCTCATTTGGTTCGAAGCCGAGCTTGAGCAGCCCGTTAAGGGAATCAACTTCAGACCGCAGAATTCCATTGCCATTGCCATCATCCTGGTCTTCACCGGCTTCGCGCCCACCGATGAACGCCAAATAGTCGAAAGCGCCAAAGTCGCCGAAAACTGTAGCGCTTGGGCTGTAGATTTCGCCGTTGTCGGTAAAGCCAAACCGCAGTCGCGCGCCAGTGGTCTGGTCGGGGCGCAGCAGGTCTGCTGCGTCTTTGGTTTCAACAGCAATAACGCCGCCGATGGCGCCGGATCCGAACAGCGTGGACCCGCCGCCGCGCACAACCTCGACCCGCTGCACGATGTCTGGATCAAAAAAGAAGCGTCCGCTATGCGCCCGGTTAAAGTTCAACCGGCCGCCATCCAGCCGCAACACGACCTGCTCGTCCTGAAACCCGCGGATATTCGGCTCCTGCGCCACGCCGCGCGGCCCGCCTTCAATCAGAACCCCGGGTAGCTCGCCGACCAATTCCTCGTAGGTGTCCGCCTGCCGTTGTTCCAGCTCTTCACCGTCGATTATGGACGCAGCAACCGGCGTATCCAGAATGTCCCGATCATCTCGTAGGGCAGTCCCCAAAACCAGCGGCGGCAATTCCACCGGTTCCTCCTGCGCCTGAACGAAATTCGCACCGACGGCCAGCATGACCGCACCCCCGAAAATGCATTTCTGCATGTCATCCCCACATGTTGCCCCTGGTCCAGCGCGGGGCCTGCCGAGTGTGGGGTGGAGCGCGCGTTAACGCTAAAATTATTTATCCCGACAAAAGAAGTAAAGAATTTTGTGGCGCGCCATTGCGCCGCAATCACCGACCGACTAACCTATTCACTCAAGCACCATAGCCACGCCGTCTGGCCCAGCAATTGGGAACCTCTCTTTTGAGCGAGACCGGCCACCGTGCAAAATCAAACATTCACAGCTGCAGATATCCGCGCCCGCCGCGCAGAAACCCCCCGGCCGCGTGACCGCGACTTTGCCGAATCTCTTGGCATCAGCGAGGCCGCCCTTGTTGCCGCGTATTGCGGCAAGGGTGTGACCCGGATTGATGCGCATCCGGATGTTGTCATGGAGGCCGCGCAAGACCTGGGCGAGGTTATGGCGTTGACCAGAAACGCATCCTGCGTGCATGAAAAGGTAGGTGTCTACGACAATTACCATCCGGGCAACCACGCAGCGATGATCCTGACCGAGGACATCGACCTGCGCATTTTCCCCAGCCGCTGGCAACACGCCTTTCTCGTTGAACGCGATGGCGATGCAGCCACGCAGTGCAGTTTGCAGGTGTTTGATGCCGCAGGCGATGCGGTTCACAAGATTTTCCTTCGCGACGGTTCAGATCACAAAGCATTCGCGCAGATGACGCGGACCATGGCTTCAGACAATCAGTCACCCGAAGCTCAGTTTGCGGATCGCGCGCCAGTCGAAGCTGCCAAGATCGCCGAGGACAAGATCGACATCCTGCGCAAGGAATGGGCGCGACTGACCGATACGCATCAATTCCTGCGCCTTGTGTCCAAGTTGAAGATGAACCGTCTTGGGGCCTACCGGGCGGCGGGCCTGCCCTTAGCCCGTCAGCTTTCGCCCGATGCGGTCGACGCGCTGCTGATCAACCTGCAAAGCTCCGGCACTGAGGTGATGCTGTTTGTCGGCAATCATGGGTGCATTCAGATCCACACCGGGGCATTGCACACACTCAAACCCATGGGGCCGTGGCAAAACGTGATGGATCCCGGATTTAACCTGCACCTGCGCCGCGATGAAGTGGCCGAGGTCTGGGCTGTGGACAAGCCTACGCAACGCGGTACCGCCACATCGGTCGAGGCCTTTGATGCCCGCGGGGCACTGATTTTCCAGGTGTTTGGCGTGCCCAAGGAAGGGCGGGACAGTCGCCCGGCCTTCCGCGCGATTGTCGAAGACTTGCAAGAGGTTCCCGCATGATGGATCGACGCAGTTTTCTCAGCCTGTCTCTCGCACTGGGAGTTATGCCCGCGCGGCTTCTGGCAGCAGGCGGCACGCAGGACGTGATTTCCATCGGCGGGGATGTCACCGAGATCATTTTTGCGCTTGGTCAAGATCACAGGTTGCTGGCGCGCGATACAACATCCACATTCCCCGCGGCTGCACAAAAATTGCCGGATGTAGGATACATGCGCAGCTTGTCAGCCGAAGGGGTGTTGTCTTTCGCACCGGAACTGATCGTGTCCGCCGAAGGGGCTGGCCCGCCCGAGGTCATCGATATCCTGCGCGCGGCGTCTGTCGAATTTGCGGAAGTGCCGACGGGTTATGACACGGAAGCGATCGTACGCAAAATCGAAACTGTAGGTGCGGCCCTTGATGTCCAAGATCGTTCGGCGAAACTGGCCACCGAAACCCGCGATGCGCTGAACATGGCGCTCAATCGCGCGGCTCGCAGGGATGAAGACAAAGCGCGTGTCATGTTCATCCTTTCGACCCAGGGCGGGCGCATCCTGGCGTCCGGCACAGGTACTGGGGCTGACGGCATCATCCAGATGGCGGGCGGTGTGAACGCCATATCCAGTTTTGAAGGATACAAACCTCTTTCGGACGAGGCAGCGAGCGCAGCAGCTCCGGATGTCATCCTGATGATGGATCGTGACGGAGGACATGCCTCGACCGATGCTGAATTGTTCGCTTTGCCCGCCCTGTCGGCGACACCCGCCGCAGAGATACGCAAGGTCGTGCGCATGGATGGGCTGTTCCTGTTGGGGTTTGGTCCTCGTACGGCTGACGCGGTGACTGCACTGAACCGCGCGCTCTACCCCACATAAGCCCATGGCTCTGGCCGATCATATGCCGCAAAGCCGTGTCGCACGTGCCCGGCAAATGCATCTGGTTCTGGGGGTCGCTCTACTGCTCGTGGGCTTGTTCAGCCTGACAGTGGGGGCAACGGACGTATCCCTTGGCCCTGCCCTTCTGAAGCTTGCGCAGGGCGAAGAGCTGACCCGGATGGAGGCCATCGTTCTCTGGGATATCCGCGCGCCACGGCTTGTGCTGGGACTGCTTGTGGGTGCGGCCCTTGCCGTCGGTGGCGCAGTGATGCAGGGCCTTTTTCGCAACCCTTTGGCAGATCCCGGCTTGGTCGGGGTCAGCGCAGGCGCGGGCCTTGGTGCGATCGCGGCCATTGTTCTGGCCGGTTTTGCCCCCATTTGGCTTGCTGCTGCGGTGGGCGATCAATTGGTGCCGGTAGCCGCCTTTCTGGGCGGCTGGGCCAGCACAATGGTGCTGTATCAGGTTTCAACGCGCCGGGGGCGAACTTCAGTGGCCACGATGCTGCTGGCTGGTATCGCGCTTGGCGCCCTGGCGGGGGCGTTGTCCGGTATCCTCGTTTACATCTCGGATGACCGACAATTGCGCGATCTCACCTTCTGGGGCCTCGGATCGCTTGGTGGGGCGAGTTGGACCAAGGTCGTCGTAGCCGGGCCGATCATCCTGATTGCAGTAATTGCGGCCTGTGCGCTGGGGCGTGGGCTTAACGGTCTGGCTCTTGGCGAAGCAACCGCTGCGCATATCGGTCTAAACGTCCAGAGGGTCAAAAACCTTGCCATCCTGACTGTTGCTGCGGCAACAGGTGCGGCTGTCGCGGTATCGGGTGGCATCGGCTTTATCGGCATCGTGGTGCCGCACCTCTTGCGTCTTGGCACAGGCCCTGACCACCGTCCGCTCCTGATCAACGCCGCCCTTCTGGGCGCGCTGCTGCTGGTACTAGCGGACGTGATCGCGCGGGTGATCATCGCACCCGCCGAGCTGCCGATCGGCATCGTAACGGCGGTGCTGGGCGCACCCGTCTTTCTCTGGATCCTTTTGCGACAGCGCGGGATGGTGGATCTATGACGCTCACCGTGCGCGACCTATCTGTTTCCTATGGCCGAAATAAGGTCCTGCACGGGCTGGCGATGGACGCACTGCCTGGCACGCTGACGGCAATCGTCGGCCCAAACGGATCTGGGAAATCGACCCTGATCAAAGCGGTCTGTGGTGACCTCCCTTACGACGGCCGCATCCATCTGAACGGTATGGAGGTCGCACAGGCCAAGCCTTGGGATCTGGCAGCAATACGCGGAGTGCTGCCACAGGCGTCCACGCTCGCCTTCCCGTTTCATGCCATCGAGGTGGTGCGGATCGGTCTGACCGCTGGTTTGGGCGCAGATCACGCTGGCCGCGCCGAAGCGGCGCTTGCCCGTGTAGGTCTCCAAAATTACGCGCACCACTTTTATCAGGAGCTGTCAGGCGGCGAACAGCAGCGCGTGCAACTGGCCCGCGTGCTGGCCCAGATTTGGGAGCCGATCGCCGACGGCGGTCCCCGCTGGCTGATGCTGGATGAACCCGTCTCGTCGCTCGACATAGCACACCAGCTTCAGGTCATGTCCCTTGCCCGCTCCTTTGCCGAGGCCGGGGGCGGCGTGGTCGCGGTCATGCATGATCTGAACCTCACCGGCCTATTTGCCGATCACGTACTTATCATGGCCGACGGGCAGGTTCTGGCCGCTGGTTCGCCAGCCGAAGTGATGACCGACGAAATCTTGTCGCGCACCTATGGGTGCAGCCTGAACGTCAATGCGACGCCCGTGGGCCTCGCCCCTTTTGTGCTGCCGCACAGCGCGCAGGCAACCATGGACATGGGACACTGACATGCGCGCACTGTTCACCACCTCGCCACTCCCCGTTTCCCAACTCCACAGGAGGCATGCATGAAACTCAGCACCAAAGGACGCTACGCACTCGTTGCGCTGGTCGACATTGCCTTTCATCAGGATGCCGGTCTCGTAACAATGAATGATCTGAGCAAGCGACAAGACATTTCCATGCCTTACCTCGAACAGCTTTTTGCAAAGTTGCGACGGCGTGGTTTGGTTATCTCAGTGCGTGGGCCTGGGGGCGGATACAAGCTGGCCAAGTCCCCCAGTGACATCCGGATTTATGAGGTGCTCTCGGCCGTGGACGAATCCGTCGATGCGCTCAGTACCGGCGCCGGGGCCAAAGGGGGTGCCTCCGGCACCAAGGCACAATCCTTGTCCAACCGGCTGTGGGAGGGACTTAGTGCGCATGTCTATGTGTTTCTGCACCGCACGACGCTGGCTGATGTGATTGGGAATGAGCTGATCCCCTGCCCTGCGATCCCGGCGATTTTCGAAGTTGAGGACGCCTAGACCTCGACGCTGTCTCGCATCGATGCTCCAACCAGTTCTGCAAATCCATGCGCAGCGACGCGCAATTGGTCCGTATTGCGCCCTTCGCACAGCAACATTGCGGACGACGCCAAGAGCGAGCCATTTTGGGCGCGGGCATGTTGGATCAACTGTATCAGATGCCGCTCGTCTTCTGTGACAATACCGGTGCAGACTTCACATCTTGGGTTGGAGAAACGAAAGGTGGACCGGCGTGAGGTTCGCATCTCGTGCACTACAGCGAGGGCGCGCCGCATCTTTTCTGCACTGCCTTCGCCCGGAAAGAAGCACTCAGCGCTCAACATTGCCGTCACCCATGCGCCACCATGCGGTTCGGAAAACGCCAGACAGAAGTATCGGGCCGCCGTTAGAAACCCGAACTCGACCGGATCGACATTCAATGCTGCGAGCGATTGATCACCCAGGGCCATGCGGCTGTTACACTTCCGCGAACAGTTAGACATCGGAACACCTCTTGGGTTTTGGGATTGCGCGGTGGCTGTAGGCGTCCATCGGATGCGTTCCGAGACGCATCATTTCCGGTCGCATACCAGCTGCAAAACC
>JBCBAV010000003.1:0-65646 GCA_038532285.1 Pseudomonadota bacterium
ATGGTCGCGCGTATGGCGGGGGCGGGAGCCTCCGGCGGGGATTTTTTTGAAACAGAGAAGGGGGACCATCCGCAGCAGCGCACTGCAAGCGCTGGACAACCGTCCCGCACCCGGCAAATGTGGGATACAGGAGGAGCGCTGATGGACATGTTTGGATTGCGGCCCGAGGTGCGGGACATGCTCGACCGGGTGCGCGCGATGATCCGCGACGAGGTGATGCCGCTGGAGGCCGAGTATGCCGACGAGATCGGCAAGGGCGACCGCTGGCAATACACCGACCGGCAGGCGGAGATCCTCGAAGGGTTGAAGGCCAAGGCCAAGGCGGCGGGGCTGTGGAACTTCTGGCTGACTGACAGCGCGCGGGGGCTGGACCTGACCACCGTGGAATACGCGCATTTCGCCGAGGAGATGGGCAAGACGCCGCTGGGGGCGGAGGTGTTCAACTGCTCCGCACCCGATACTGGCAACATGGAAGTGTTCGAGCGTTACGGCACCGAGAAGATGAAGGCCGACTGGCTCGCGCCGCTGCTGGAGGGCGAGATCCGCTCGGCCTACCTGATGACGGAGCCCGATGTGGCCTCGTCCGATGCGACGAACATCTCGCTGTCCTGTGTGCGGGACGGGGATGACTATGTGCTCAATGGCGAGAAATACTGGGCCTCGGGCGCGGGCGATCCGCGCTGCAAGGTCTACATCGTCATGGTGCGCACCGGGGGCGAGGACGCGCCGAAACACCAGCGCCATTCGATGATCGTGGTGCCCGCGGGCACCCAAGGCATCGAGATCCTGCGGCCCATGCTGGTCTACGGCCATGACGACGCGCCGCACGGGCATATGCACATCCGGTTTACGGACGTTCGGGTGCCTGCGGAAAACATCCTGCTGGGCGAGGGGCGTGGGTTCGAGATTGCGCAGGGGCGGCTGGGACCCGGACGCATCCACCACTGCATGCGTGCCATCGGGCAGGCGGAGGCGGCGCTCGAGTTGATGTGCCGGCGGTCGCTGTCGAAGGAGGCGTTCGGCAAGAAGCTGGCGCAACTGGGCGCGAATTACGACATCATCGCCGAGGCGCGGATGGAGATCGAGATGGCGCGGCTTTTGTGCCTGAAGGCCGCGTGGATGATGGATCAGGGTGATGCGCGCGCCGCGGCGCCGTGGATCAGCCAGATCAAGGTGGTGGCCCCGCGCGTGTCGCTGAAGGTGATCGACGAGGCGGTGCAGATGCATGGCGGTCAGGGCATCAGCCAGGATACGCCGCTGGCCCATGCCTGGACCCACCAGCGCACGCTGCGGCTGGCAGATGGGCCGGACGCGGTGCACCGGCGCCAGGTCGCCCGCGCCGAATTGCGCAAGTACACGCAGGAAAAGCTGTGAGCGGGGCACCGGAAATCGATTCGATTTCCGGCCGTTTTCCGACGCGGAAAACGGGGCAGACGTGGCGACATGTGCGTGGGGGTGTCAGATGAAAGACGCAGCCCCCAACCCCCTGCCGCTGCGCGCACCCGAAACGGTGCTGCGTCTGAGCCGGATGGGCGTGTCGATGCCCACCCGGTTGAGCTTTCTGCGCGCGGTGGTGCGGCGGCTGTGCCAAGAGCGCGCCACCGTCACCCGGCCCCATTGGGACATGTGCGCCGAGGGCTATGGCACGGCGGTGCATCAGGTGCGGCTCGGGGGGCATGATTATGCCCTGGTGTCGGTGTCGCGCCCCTTGGCGGATGCGGACCGCAGTGACCGGGTGATCGCGACCGCGTGGGACGCGGCCTTTGTCCTGTTTGACGGGGTGCCGGGGCCTGGGGACATCGCGCGGATTGCCGAGAATGCGCCGCTGCAAGAGGCGGGGCGGTTTGGGCCGCGCGATCTGGTGTTGAGCCGGGCAAACAAGTCGGTGCGGCTGTGGGCCGAGATCGTGGCTGCCCTGCGCGCAGGGCGGCAGCCTGATCCCGCGCGGATCATCGAGATCGGGTACCTGATGCGCACCACCGCTGTGTACGGCAATGGCAAGTTCGGGATCGCCGACCGGCATGTGCTGGCGGGGCGGGACGGGATGGAGGTGCCCTTTGCCGCCGAGATGCTGACCGTGTACCTGATCCGGCAGTTCACGCTGGATCTGGTGCAGCATGTGGGCGGCGCGCCGCTGGATGCCGCACTGGCGCGGCATCTGGGCGTGGGCAATGCCACGGGGCTGGGCATGGCACCGTTTCTGGTCACGCATCCGGTGCTGCTCAACAACTGGATGGCGGCGCGGGAAACCGCGCTGGCGCGGGTTCTGGCGCAGGACAGCGCATCGGATGAGGTGCAGGCGCGCGCCAGCGTGCTGGCGCGGCGGGCGCTGGATCATCTGGGCCAGTGGCATGTGCCATCCAAGGAGGATGACGCCGCGCTGCGCGCGCTTGGTGCCGAATGGGCCGCGTTTTTGCCAGCCTTTGGCCGCTTGGGCGGTGATGCGCCGTTTGCGGCGCTGTGGGACCGGGCGCAGGACCGTTCGGAGGCGTTGCAGGAATTGCTGGCAGCCCTTCTGATCGAGCTGTTTCCCGAAGAGGTCGACGGGCTGACCGACTGCATGGCCGATCCCATTGGCGCGCTGCCGCGCCCCTTTGCCGGAACGGGTGCGCTGCGCGCCGCCATTGCGCGGGACTGGGCGTGGGCGCTGGAGATCGATTTTGACGCACCCGAGGCGGCCCGCCGGTTCTGGTACGTCAGTGCCGACAAGCTGGAGCCGCGGCTGGGCGACCGTTTTGCCGAACACGGTGCCGAGATGGAAAGCCCGCTGGACATTGCGCGCCGAGTGCAGCGGCTGGCCGCCGATCTGCCCGACACGGAGCGGCGCGTCAGCGCCTTTCTGCGGGATTTTCCCCGCCACGCCATGGCGGTTGAGCGGGTCGCGACGCTGGCCGCACATCCCTATGCCGAGATCCGCGACAACCTGATCGCGGCCACCTGTCGGCCCATCGATATGCTGCGCTGCAAGCTGAGTTTCTTTGGCGCCACGAAATTTGACCCTAAATCAGACCTGTGGACGCGGATCACCCTGGCGCAAGGGGCGCCTTTGGGGGACGCGTTGACACCGGAAGGGGATGATTGGTGGTTGCCGAGCCTGTAGAGCGCAGCTGGAACGAAGTGCAGAGCAAGGCCGCGCGCGCCGCGATCGGCGCAGGCGTGCCGCATGCGCAGGCGCTGGCCTTTGGCACGATGGTGGCGCGGCTTCTGGCCGATGGCGGGGCGGCGACGGATGTCGCGGGCTGTCTGGATGATCCAGCGCGGATCGTGGCACTGGCGGGCGCTGTCGAGGAGGCCGTGGAGGCCGCATCCGTGACTGATGACGTCGTACGGGTGCCGGTTGGCACGAAAGAGCGCGACGTGCTGGCGGCATGGCTGCGCAGTCTGCCCTGTCAGGCAGAGCTTGCCGAGGTGCCGGATGCGCTGCTGGTCAAGCTGGAATTGCGCGCGCCCAATGCGCTGGCGCGCCCGGTGCGGGTGTCCGTGGGCTGCGCGCTGTGGCAGGTGATGGAGGACCTCGCCGCACGCACCTATGTGCCTGACAGCGACGCGTCACGGCAAATGGGCGCGGGCGCGGGACTGATGGACCTCGACTGAGGCGGTGGCGCATTTGGCGGATCGGCCCTTCGGGGAGGATTTTTTGAAAACAGAGAAGGGGCGGTGGCGCTGGGGGCGCGCCGTTCAGGGGATTGGGACTGGGGGGAGATCGGCCCTTCGGGGAGGATTTTTTTAAACAGAGAAGGGGCGGTGGCGTGGACGGCGCGCTGTTTTGGGCGTTGGGTCTTGGCGGTGGGGTTTCGCGGCGGGTCGGGGGTCAGCGGTTCTTTGGGCGGTGGCTGCCGGGCCGGGCTTCGCGGGATCAGCGGATAAAGGGGTCTTGGGGGTACGTGACGCCCGCGAGGTAGAGGCCGTGCGGCGGGCAGACGGGGCCGCAGGCGGCGCGGTTCTTGGCGGCGAGCGAGTCGGCGACGTGCCGCACCGTCCATGCGCCCGCGCCGACGCGTTCCAGCGTGCCCACGAAGCTGCGCACCTGGTTGTGCAGGAAGGAGCGCGCGCGGACATCGAAATGCGCTTCGGGACCGTGGGGTGTATCGACGCAAGCCACATCGAGGCGGTCGAGCGTCTTGACCGGGCTGTCGGCCTGACAGATCGAGGAGCGGAAGGTCGTGAAGTCATGGCGGCCCACCAAGGTCTGGGCCGCGTCGTGCATGGCGGCCACATCGAGCGGCTGGTTCACGCGCCATACCAGCCCCGCGAGATGCGTGGCGGGCGCGCGGCGCATCAGGATGCGGAAGTGGTAGCGGCGTTCAGTGGCCGAGAACCGTGCGTGCCAGTCCGCTGCGGCGCGCGCGCAGGCCACAATGGCGACAGGCGCGGGTTTCAGGTGGTGGTTCAGCGCCTCTGACAGGCGGAACGGGTCCCAGTCGCGGGCGAGATCGCAGTGGGCGACCTGTGCCAGCGCGTGCACGCCCGCATCGGTGCGCCCGGCCGCGGCGATTGTGTGCGGCCCCGGTTCCAGTTTGCCCAACGCGGTTTCGATGGCCCCCTGCACCGACGGCTGGTCGGCCTGGCGCTGCCACCCGGCGAAGGGGGCGCCGTGATATTCAACCTTGAGGGCATAGCGGGGCATGGTCGGGGACTTATGCGGGATCGGGGCGCAAGCGCAAGGTGGACTGCGCGTATGGTGGTTGCCGGGCCTGCGGCGGGTGGTGGTGCGTTCGGGGGAGCGGGTGTTTGGGAGGCGTACGGGTCGGTTTTGCGGCGGTGCGTTTGGTTGCAGGCGGTGGAGCGGTTGGCGGATCGGCCCTTCGGGGAGGATTTTTTTGAAACAGAGAAGGGGTGGGGGTCGGCGCCGTTGGTGCGGTGGCGGTTGGGGGTGCGTGAGCGGGGGTTCGGGTGATTGAGGTGGACGCGCGGGTGAGGTGCGTTGGGGGCAGTGGGTCGGAGGCTGGCGCGGCTGGGTTTTCGGGCGGCGGCTGTGAGGGGTGGTTGTGCCGGGTGCGCGTGTGGCATTGGAGTGGCGTCTTTGGGTCGGTTCGGACCGCCGAGGGTGCCTTACAGGGGCGTATATCCGGCGGTGCCTGTCACGCGCGGGGGCACTGGTGGGCCGGGGCGCGGGTCCTTATGTTACGGGCAGGGCTATGGAAAGGCGCAGCGCGTGGTTCTGACGACTTTGGCCGATGGGCTGCTGAATACCGGGCGCGGGATAATCGACGCGGGCGCCGACCTTGTGGGCACGCCCACCGTGCGGCTCGGGGTGACCGGGCTGGCGCGGTCGGGCAAGACGGTGTTTATCACCTCGCTGGTCGCCAACCTGCTGGACCGGGGCCGCATGCCGCATCTGCTGGCGCAGGCGCAGGGGCGGATCGAGGCGGCGTATCTGCAGCCGCAGCCCAATGACACCATCCCCCGGTTTGACATCGAGGCGCACAAGGCGGCGCTGTTTGGCGACCCGCCTGCATGGCCCGACAGCACGCGGGCGGTGAGCGAGTTGCGCCTGTCGCTGAAAGTGCGGCCTGCGGGGCTGCTCGCGGGCTGGCAGGGGGTGCGGACGCTGCACGTGGACATCATCGACTACCCCGGCGAGTGGCTTCTGGATCTTGGTCTTTTGGATCAGGATTACGCAACATGGTCGGAGGCCACGCTCGCGCGGGTGCGGACGCGGGATGAGGGGGCAGGGTATCTTGCCGCGCTGGAAGGGGTGAACCCCGACGCGCGGTTGGAAGAACCGGTGGCCAAGCAACTGGCGGCGGCGTTTACCGTGTACCTGACGGCGGCCCGGGCCGTCGGGTATTACGACTGCACGCCCGGGCGTTTCCTGTTGCCGGGGGATCTGGCGGGCTCACCGGTGCTGACCTTTGCGCCGCTGCCCGCTGGTGCGGCGCCGCGGCGATCGCTGGGGCGCGAGATGGCACGGCGGTTCGAGGCGTACAAGCGCGCAGTGGTCAAGCCGTTCTTTCGCGATCACTTTTCGCGCATTGACCGGCAGGTGGTGCTGGTGGATGCGCTGGGTGCGATCCATTCGGGGCCCGAGGCCGTGCGCGATATGGAACGCGCGATGGGCGAAATTCTTGGCGCATTTCGCCCGGGGCGCAACGCGTTCCTGACGCAGCTGCTGCGTGGGCGGCGGGTGGAGAAGATCCTTTTTGCCGCGACCAAGGCGGATCACATCCACCACGGCCAGCACGACCGGTTGACCGCGATCATGGCGGCACTGACGCGGTCGGCGAGGGATCGGGCGCGCTTTGCCGGGGCCGAGACCGAGGCGCTGGCGCTGGCCGCGCTGCGTGCCACCACGGAGGCGCAGGTGACGCATGAAGGCGCACCGCTGGACGTGGTGCAGGGCACGCTGCTCGACACCGGCAGGACGGCGGCGTTTTACCCCGGAGACCTGCCGGACGACCCCGGCGCGGTTCTGTCGGGTCAGGATGGCTGGCTGGATGGTGACTATGAGGTCATGCGCTTTGCGCCTGCGCGCATGGCGCTGCGACCGGGCGACGGGCCGCCGCATATCCGTATGGACCGGGCGGCGCAGTTCCTGATCGGGGACAAGCTGTGAGTGCTGCGTTGCGCGCGGCCAATCCGCTGGATGCGGGGGCGGTGGGAGCGATCTTGTCGGGGTTCATTGATGAAACCGACTGGATGCCAAGATTGCACAGTCGGGCGCAGGACATCGGGTTTGCAGGTTACATGATCGATCGTGGCTGGGTGCAGGTCGCGTTGCTGGAGGGGCGCGTCGCGGGGTTTCTCGCGCGCGAGGCGCAGGAGGTGCACGCGCTCTATGTTGCGCGTAAGGTGCGGCGCAAGGGCGTCGGCGCCGCTTTGCTGGCCGCGGCGCAAGCGGAGGTGCCCGCGCTGCGGTTATGGACCTTTCAGGCCAATCTGGACGCGCAGGCGTTTTACGGCGCACACGGGTTTCGCGAGGTGCGGCGCACCGATGGCAGGCGCAATGACGAAGGCCTGCCGGATATCGAATTGGCCTGGGATCGGGAGGTCGCATGATGGGCAGGAAACCGGTTTTGATTGCGCTTGACGACGCGGCGGTGCCCGCGGTGACCGACGCCCCCCCGGTGCCCGAGACGGACCCGGTCCTGCGCCAGACGGCGGCCATGCAGACGGCGATGCGGGCACAGGCGCGGGCGCCGTCCCGGCTGGCGCGCTGGGGGTGGGCGTTGACCGGAGCCCTGTTGGTGGCCGTGATCAGCACCGCTGCATGGGATTTTGTGACCGCATGGATTGCGCGGCAGCCTGTTGTGGGCTGGACCCTGGCCGCGTTGACCGGTGCCGTGGTGCTGGTGCTGCTGGCGCTGGCGGCGCGGGAATGGGCGGCCTTGCGCCGGTTGGCACGGGTGGATGGCATAAGGCGCGCGGCGGAAGAGGCGCGTGATCTGGCAACTGCTGATGGTGTGGTTGCACGGTTGGAGGCGCTGTACCGCGACCGCGAGGAGGTCGAATGGGGGCGCGCACGTCTGGCCGAGTTGCGCGGCGATCAACTGGATGCGGACGCCCTTTTGGGGCTGGCCGAGGGGACCTTGCTGGAGCCGCTTGATACCCTTGCCGCGCGCGAAGTCGAAGCGGCGGCCCGGCAGGTTGCCACGGTCACAGCGCTTGTGCCTTTGGCGCTGGCGGATGTGGCGGCGGCCCTGCTGGCCAATGTGCGCATGATCCGGAGGGTGGCCGAGATTTATGGTGGGCGTGGCGGCATCTTGGGGTCGTGGCGCCTGACCCGCGCCGTGATGGCGCATCTGGTCGCCACCGGCGCTGTCGCCGTGGGCGACGATTTGCTGGAGCCGGTGCTGGGCGGATCGATACTGGGCAAGCTGTCGCGGCGGTTCGGCGAGGGGCTGGTGAATGGTGCGCTCACCGCCCGGGTCGGCGCCGCAGCGATTGAAGTGTGCCGTCCCTTGCCTTTTGTTGCGCGCGAACGGCCGCGGGCGCGGACGCTGGTGAAGCAGGCGCTGGGCGGGATGTTCCAGACCAAGAGCTGAGCCGGGCGCGGTTTCCGCGTCGGAAACCGGTCGGATTTCGACCCGAAATCCGCGCCCGGCGCGGGTCGGGAAAACCGTGCTTTTGTCAGGGCTTGGCTTTGACTAAGCTGCGCGCGAACGGTGGGAGTGCGCGGTGATGGACGGGCTATTGGTGCTCTTGGGGCTGGTCATTCTGGCGATCCCCGTTGCGGTCATTTATCTGCTGATCTCGCATAGCGGGTTGAAAGGGCGCGTGCGCCAGCTTGAGGCTGAGGTCACCAAGCTGCAGTTGCGGCCCGATGCGCCGCCGGTGGCACAGACAGCAAGGGATGCGCCAAAGCCAGCCGCAGAACCGACGCCCGCATCCAAGGATACCCCCGCGCCCGAGCCGGAGAGCACCAAAGCGCCAGACCCCGTCGATCGGGCCCCCGCAGAGAAGGTCATTGCCGCGCGGCGCGCCCGCGAAGCGGAGATCGCCAGCACGCCGCCCGAACCGCGCCCGCCGTCGCTGGCGGCGCGCGGTATGGCGTGGCTGGCCGGGCACTGGATTTACGCGGTGTCGGCCCTGTCGCTGGCGCTGGCGGGGCTTTTCCTCGTGCAATACGGGGTCGAGAACGGATTTTTCCCGCCCACCGCGCGGATCCTTGCAGCCCTTGCCTTTGGCGGCGCCCTGATCGCCGGTGGCGAGGTCATCCGGCGCCGGTTCGGCGACGGGCTGGAGGCGAGCACGGCCTATCTGCCGTCGGTGTTTTCGGGCGCCGGTCTGGTGTCGCTGTTTGGTGCGGTTGTCGCGGCGCGGCTGTTGTATGGGCTGATCGGCGTTGAAATTGCCTTTGCCGGGCTTGTCGCCTTGGGTGTGCTGGGCCTCGTGCTCGGCTGGATCCACGGGCCGCTCTTGGCCGGGATCGGCGTCATCGGCGCGTTTGCCAGCCCGTTTCTGGTGGGCAGCGAGGTTCCCGCGACGCCGTGGCTGTTTGTCTATTTCGGGATTGTTACGGCGGTGGGGCTGGGCATCGACACGTTGCGCCGTTGGGCGTGGGTTTCGGCCTTGAGCGCGGCCTTGGGCGTGGTGACCGGTGGGCTGACCTATGTGGCGGGGTCCGCAGGCGAGATGTCGTTGGCCGCGCAGGTGTATTTCGCGGTTATGGTGGCGTTGGCGGTGCTGATCCCGGCGCGCGGTATCTTGCCCGATCACGCGGAACCGATGGCGCTGCGCGCGCTGGTCGACCGGCAAGGCTGGCCGTCCTTCCCGGTGCTGCTGGTCTGGCCGGTGCTGGCGGTGGCGAGCTTCATGATCACCGGGATCGGGGCCGAGGATGCTGGCCTGTTCTGGCCCGGCATTGCGGTGCCGTCGCTGCTTGTGGCAGCGTTTGTCCTGTGGTCGCACGGGGCGCCGGGGCTGCAGGATGCCGGATTGGTGCCGCTGGCGGGGCTATTCATCCTGATCGCGCTCGAAGGCGTGGGACCGGGTCAGGAGGCGCGCGCCTTTGCGGCCGCTTATGCCGAGACGGCGGAGGCGGATTTCCCGCTGGCCGTCAGCGTGCTTGTGGCGGTGGGACTGGCCCTCAGCGTCCTGTCGTTGTGGCGCGGCTTGCGGCCCGGAGAGGGCGTGGCGTGGGCGATTGCGGCGGCGGTGATCGCCCCGGCGGTGGCGATCGTGCTGGAGGTCACGTGGCAGCCGGCCGAGACCATCGGCGCCTACCCTTGGGCCTTGCACGGGGCGGTGCTGGCTGCGGTGATGACGCAGTTTGCCATTGTGCTGGCGCGTGTCGACGGCGACGACCGGCTGCGCTTGTCGATCTGCATTCTGTCGGCGCTGGCGGCGCTCACCTTTGCGATTGTGCTGATCCTGAGCGACGCGGCGTTGACCGTGGCACTGGCCGCACTGGTGGTGGCGGCAGCGGCACTGGACCGGCGATTCGAATTGCCGCTGATGCAGGTGTTCATCAGCATCGGCGTGGTGGCCGTGGGCGCGCGGCTGATCGCCGATCCCGGTCTGGGCTGGGCGATGCAGCAGGCGGTGTTCTGGGAGGTGCTGCTGGCCTATGGCGGGGCGCTGGTCGCCTTTGTCGCCGCGCTGTACCTGCTGCGCGGCAAGGACCGGGTCACCGCGCAAGTTATGCTGGACACGGGCGCGTGGTCGGCGGGCGGCGTGCTGGCGTCGCTGTGCCTGTCGCGGGCCATCGAGGCGCTGACCGGGCGGGCCTCCGAAGGCCATTGGGAGGTCGGGCTGTTCGCGGTGATCTGGATCATCCTTGCGCTGGTGCAGGTGATCCGGTTCGAAGCACTGGGCGGCCGGTTGCGGTGGGTGCGCGCAGGCCTTGCGGGCCTCTTTGGCCTGATCGCGCTAGGGGCCATTCTGGCGTCGCTGACGCTGTTCAACCCGCTGCTCGATGCGTTTTCGCCCAATGTGCACGGCCCGGTTCTGATCAACACGCTGGTGCCGGGGTACCTGTTGCCCGCGCTGGTGCTGCTGGCTGGCAGCACGCGGTTGGTTGGGCGCGAGATCCGCTGGGGCGTATTTGGGCTGGCGTGCGCGTTGGCGGCGTTCTGGGCCTTTGCCGCGCTGCGCCATGGCTGGCAGGGCCCCGAGACGCTGGAGCTGCGCCACGGGTTTTTGCAGGGGGAGCTGTGGAGTTACACGCTGGCGTTGCTGGCCGTGGGGGCGGCGCTGTTTTACCAGTCGCTGGCGCGTGGATCGGTGGTGTTGCGGCGGGCGGGCCTTGTCGTGATTGGGTTGGCGGTGGCAAAAGTGTTTTTTGTCGACATCTCGGGCCTGACGGGGCTGACGCGGGTGCTGAGCCTTGCGGTGCTGGGGCTGTCGCTGGCGGTGCTAGCGTGGCTGGACCGGTGGGCGCAGGGGCGTGCCGATCCGCAACCGGAATGAGCGCTGACGCGCACGCGATTTTTCACATCTGCCGCTGGCAGATGGTGTCGCGCGGCGGGGCCGCGCGGGGGTGATGCCGTCTGGTGTGAGAGCGAGTTTTTTTATTGGGCTGAGCCGAGGCGGCAGGACCCTGGGGCGCTGCCCCAGACCCCGAGGTATTTTTGGCCAGAAGAAGAGCCGGGTGGTGCTGTGTGCCCGCACGCGGCGCGGTTGGTGGAACGACGCGGGGAAATCCGCGCGCCGGGGGCTTGTGGAGGTCGCTGCGCTGCGCCTATAACGCGGCCATGGTGGCATACGTGTACTTTACGCGAATTATATCCCCGGCGCTCTGATCCTTTCCGAGCCGCCGGGCCAAGGTGCTTGAGCCGTCGCGCCGAACCGCTATACCCCCCAGTTGACCGATATTTGCGAGGACACCGCCATGTGTGCCGATACGCCTGACTATAAAGACACGTTGAACCTGCCTCGAACCGATTTTCCCATGCGCGCGGGCCTGCCGAAGCGCGAGCCCGGCTGGTTGGAGCGGTGGGCGCGGATCGGGGTCTATGACCGGCTGCGTGAGAAGGCGGACCTCGCCCGACAGGGGGCCGGACAAAAAGATATGAGAGCCCCTTTTACCCTGCATGACGGGCCGCCCTATGCCAACGGGCACCTGCATATCGGGCACGCGCTGAACAAGACGATCAAGGACATGATCGTGCGCAGCCATCAGATGATGGGGTATGATGCACGCTATATCCCCGGCTGGGATTGTCACGGGCTGCCGATCGAGTGGAAGATTGAGGAGCAGTACCGCAAGAAAGGCCGGTCGAAGGACGATGTGCCGATCAATGAGTTCCGCGCCGAGTGCCGCGAGTTTGCAGCAGGGTGGGTCGACATCCAGCGCGAGGAGTTTCAGCGGCTGGGTGTGACGGGCAACTGGGCGCAGCCGTACCTGACGATGGATTTCCATGCCGAGCGTGTGATCGCCGAGGAGTTCATGAAATTCCTGATGAACGGCACGCTTTATCAGGGGTCAAAGCCCGTCATGTGGTCGCCGATCGAGCAGACCGCGCTGGCCGAGGCTGAGGTGGAGTATCACGACAAGGACAGCTTTACGATCTGGGTGAAGTTCCGGGTGGCGTCTTTTGATCTGCCCGAGCAGGCGCTGGCGGGCGAAGAGGTCGGGGCCGAAGAGGCCGCGGCCATGCTGGAGGCGCGCCGGGCGGCAGAGGTCGCGTTTGACGGCGCCCATGTCGTGATCTGGACTACCACGCCGTGGACCATCCCGTCGAACAAGGCGGTCGTGTTCGGGTCGGACATTTCTTATGGCCTCTATGAGGTCACCGGGCGGCCCGAGGAATGCTGGGCGCGGATCGGCGAGCGCTATATCCTTGCTGACAATCTGGCCGCAGACGTAATGGGGCGGGCGCGGCTAGACGAGAGCATGTATCGCCGCTTGCGCGACGTGACGCCGGCGCAGTTGGAGGCGATGACGCTGACCCATCCGCTCAACGGGGCCGAAGGGTCCAAGGGCGAGTGGGATCAACTGCGGGATTTCCGCGCGGCGGAATTCGTGACGGACACTGAGGGCACCGGATTCGTGCACTGCGCGCCGAGCCACGGGATGGAGGAATACGAACTTTACCGTGATCTGGGGATGTTGCAGGAGGTGATCACCTACAACGTCATGGATGACGGCAAGTTTCGCGATGACCTGCCGTTTTTTGGCGGCAAGTACATCCTGAGCCGCAAGGGCGGTGAAGGGGAGGCCAACAGCGCCGTGATCAACAAGCTGGCCGAGGTCGGCGGCTTGCTCGCGCGCGGCAAGATCAAGCACAGCTATCCGCATTCCTGGCGCTCGAAGGCGCCCGTGATCTATCGCAACACGCCGCAGTGGTTTGCGGCCATCGACAAGGCGGTCGGTGATGGGCAGGACCAGCACGGCACCACGATCCGGGAGCGGGCACTGACCGAGATCGACAACGTGAACTGGGTGCCGCGGTCGGGGCGCAACCGGCTTTATTCGATGATGGAGGCGCGGCCTGACTGGGTGTTGTCGCGGCAACGCGCTTGGGGTGTGCCGCTGACCTGTTTCACCAAGCGCGGGGTGCAGCCGACGGCCGAAGACTTCCTGCTCAGGAATGAAGAGGTTAACGCCCGGATCGCCGAGGCGTTCGAGGCCGAAGGCGCGGATGCGTGGTATGCCGAGGGGGCCAAGGAGCGGTTCCTGGGCGGGATCGTGGACCCGGACGCGTATGATCAGGTGATGGACATACTCGACGTGTGGTTTGACAGCGGGTCAACCCACGCCTTTACCCTGCGCGACCGCGACGACGGGACCGACGACGGGATTGCCGATGTGTACATGGAGGGCACGGACCAGCACCGCGGCTGGTTCCATTCCTCGCTGTTGCAATCGGTTGGCACCACGGGCCGCGCGCCCTATCGCAACGTGGTGACGCATGGGATGACGCTGGACGAAAAGGGCTTCAAGATGTCGAAGTCCATCGGCAACACCATCGTGCCCGAGGAGGTGATCAAGCAGTACGGCGCGGACATCCTGCGGCTGTGGGTGGCGCAGACCGACTACACCGCCGATCAGCGGATCGGGCCGGAGATCCTCAAAGGCGTGGCCGACAGCTATCGCCGCTTGCGCAACACGATGCGGTTCATGCTGGGCTCGCTTGCCGACTTTACCGAGGCGGACCGGGTGGAGCCTGCGGACATGCCGGAGCTGGAGCGCTGGGTGCTGCACCGGTTGGCCGAGCTGGACCAGACGGTGCGCGAGGGCTACGCCGCGTTTGATTTCCAGCGGGTGTTTTCGGCGGTGTTCACCTTTGCCACCGTGGATCTTTCGGCGTTCTATTTCGACATCCGCAAGGACGCGCTGTACTGTGACGGGGACACGCCAGAACGGCGCGCGGCGCGTACGGTGCTGGATCTGCTGTTCCACCGGCTGACCACGTGGCTGGCGCCGATCCTCGTGTTCACGATGGAAGAGGTCTGGCTGGAGCGGAACCCGGGCGACGACAGCTCGGTCCATCTGGTGGATATGCCGAAGACGCCCAGTGACTGGGCGGATGAGGCGCTGGCCGCGAAATGGGCGCAGGTGCGGGCGGCACGGCGTGTGGTGACAGCGGCGCTTGAGGTGCAGCGCACGGACAAGGTGATTGGCGCCTCGCTTGAGGCGGCACCACAGGTCTATGTCGAAGAGGTTAGCCTCGCCGACACGCTGAACGCGCTGCCCTTTGCCGATATCTGCATTACCTCGCAGATCAGCGTCACGGCAGGTGCGGCCCCCGAGGGCGCGTTCCGTTTGCCCGAGGTGGCGGGCGTGGCGGTTGTCTTTGAAAAGGCGCAGGGCGAGAAATGTGCGCGCTGCTGGAAGGTGCTGCCGGATGTGGGTCGATTTGCGCACGTTGGGGTTTGCGAGCGCTGCAACACGGCGTTGGGCTGACAGGCAACCCGGCGCTTGGCGCCGGGCTCCTTTTGATGACAGGGCGGGCCGGTGGCCCGCCCTTTTTCGATCAGGCGAAGTCGATGAATTTCGCCATCGGCATCTCGCGGATGCGGGTGCCGGTGGCGGCAAAGATCGCGTTGGACAGGGCGGCGGCGGCGGGGGGCACCATCGGCTCCCCCATGCCGCGGATCTGGCCGCCGTTTTCCAGACCGCGCACCATGATGTTCGGGGCCTTGCTGATCCGCATGCCTTCGGCGTCCCAGAAGTTTTGCTGGTCGACCACCCCCGCCGAATACGTGATTTCGGAATTCATCGCGTGACCCAGCGCCCAGTTGATGCCGCCCTGCACCATGTTTTCGAACATGTTGGGGTCGACGACGCGGCCCACCTCGGCGGCGACATAGACATTGTCGAGGCGGATGCCGTCGGGGGTGGCTGTGACCTTGACCACCTCGGCGGTAGCGACGCCGAAGGACATGCAGAAGGACACGCCGCGGCCTTGGTTCGGCGCGAGCGGGCTGCCCCAGTTCGACATCTCGGCCACGGCCTCCAGCGTTTTGCGCGACGGGTCGTGCCACATCAGGCGCAGGCGTTCCTCCATCGGGTCGGCGCCAGCGGCGTGGATCAACTCGTCAAGGAACACGTCGTGGAAGAACCCGTTGGTGGATGCCCCCACCGCCCGCCACGACGACACCGGCCCCAGTTCCGGCGCGCGGTAGCCTGACACCCGGTAATGCGGGATCTGGTAGGGCTGTTCCCAAGCGCCGGCGACGATTTGCAGATCGGGGCCGGGGGTGGGAAAGTCCTGCCGGCCCATCTGGCTCGCGATGACCGACGGCATGGCGATGCCGAGATCGTAGGCCTCGACCTTGCCACCCGCGACCGTGCCGCGCCCTCGGGCCATGGCGATCTGGCGGGTTTCGTTGTGGGTGAAGTCCTCTTCCCGTGAGTAGGTGAGTTTGACCGGCGTGCCGGGGCGGGTGAGGGCGATCTCGGTCGCTTCGCGGACCACACGGTCTTCGAGCCGGTGGCCAAAGCTGCCGCCCATCATCAGCACGTGGACGTGGACCTGTTCGGGCTCCATGCCTGCCATCTTGGCCACGGTGGTCTGGACAAAGCGCGGGATTTGCGTGCCGGTCCAGACATCGACGCGACCATCGCCCACCAGTACCGTGGCATTGATCGGCTCGAGCGGCTGGTGCGCGAGATAGGGCGCGCGGTATTCGGCCTCGATCACCTCGGATGCGGCGTCGAGTGTCGCGGCCACGTCGCCTTCGTCGCGGTTGCGGCTGTCGAGTTGGTCTTCGTTGAAGCTGTCCGACAGGGCCTGCCAGTGGCCGTCCATCTCGGACGGGTAGGGGGTGTCGGTGGCCCACGTGATGTCGAGCGCCTCGGCACCCTTGATCGCGCGCCATGTGTTGTCGGCCACCACGGCGACACCGTTGGTCACCAGCACCACGTCGATCACGCCGCGCATGGCGCGGGCCGCGCTGTCGTCAAAGCTGGCGACAGGTTGGAAACGATGGGGGTTGGTGCGCACGGTGGCGTGGACCATGCCGTCCAGTTCGAAATCGATGCCGTAGGCCTGCGTGCCGGTGGATTTGGCCAGTGTGTCGACCCGTTCCATCGGCTTGCCCACGATGCGCCATGTCGACGGATCGCGCAGCGTCACGTCGGTGGCTGGATCAAGCGTCGCCGCGATTGGCGCCAGTTCCTGATAGGTCAGTGCACCGCCGCCGGGCAGGATCACCTGTCCCCGTTCGGTCTTGAGGTCCGCGATGGCAGCACCCGATTGCTGGGCTGCCGCTGCTTTTAACGTTTCACGGGCTACGGCACCGGCCATGCGCAGCTTGTCAAAGCTGTCCGGCACGGTGGTCGAGCCGCCGGTGATCTGCATGCCCATGAACTTCATCATCGCATCCATCACGCCGCGCATCGACTGGGCGGCAAAGCTGTCGTCGGTGGAGCGGAACGGGGCCGCTTCGGTTGCGAGGGCGGTGTTATAGTAGGCCGGGTCGGGTTTGCCGGGATCGACGTTGATCTGCGCGAGGTCCACGTCCAGTTCCTCGGCGATCAGGGCGGCCTGAACCGAATAGGCGCCTTGACCGCTGTCGGCGCGGGGGGTGATCAGGGTGATGCCCGACGCGTCGATCTTGACGTAGGGCGTGATGGCGGCCTCGCCTTCGGCCACGTCATCCAGGAGCGGATTGTCCACGGGGCGTTTGTAAGCGTAGTAGCCAAAGGCCACGCCGCCGGCGACGGCGACAGAGGACACAAGCAGGGTGCGGCGGGTGATTTTTCCGAGACGGGACATGGATCAAGCCTCCTGCAGTTTGGTGGCGGCGGTTTTGATCGCGGCGCGGATGCGCGGGTAAGTGCCGCAGCGGCATAGGTTGCCGTGCATGGCATCGTCGATATCGGCGTCAGACGGCGCGGGATTTTCCGCGATCAGTGCCGCGGCCTGCATCATCTGGCCCGCCTGGCAGTAGCCGCATTGCGCGACCTGGTGCTCGGCCCATGCCGATTGCACGGCGTGCATCGCGTCGGGTGTGCCGAGCCCCTCGATCGTGGTGATCTCACCCCACACATCCGCAGCGGCGGTCTGGCAGGACCGGACCGCCTCACCATCAATGTGCACGGTGCACGCGCCGCAGGCGGCGACGCCGCAGCCGAACTTGACCCCCTTGATGTTCAGTTCATCGCGCAGAACCCACAAGAGCGGCATGTCGTCTTCGACATCTACCTCGTGTGCGGTTCCATTGACGGTCAGTTTCATGGCGTGCTCCCGGTGTGGCTTGGTTGCTATGAGGATAGTGTTTCCGTCGCCGGATTGCACTTGCAGATCGCGCCAATTCATTGGGTAACCACGCCACGGCAGATCGGTTGAGTTTTCGGCAGGCCACGGGTACTTTGCCCCTCGGAGGCGCGTGAAACAGTCATGGCATCGATCCGCATAGAGCTTTGGACCCGGGCACGGGATGTGTCGGCGGCGCTGATCTCTGCGTGCTGGCCGGGGCGCGATTTCGCCGCCGTTGAAAGCATGATCGACGAGGCCACGCCGCTGATGCGCCGGGCGCTGGTTGTGGGCCCGCTTCTGGCGCTGGCATTGTGCAGTTTCATCGCCGCGCAGTGCGGCCTTCTGGGCCTGTGCGTTTTCTGGATCGGTGTGATCTGGTTGATCCGCTGAGCGGGCTTACCCCATTGATTTTTCGGTGAAATGACGCCTGCGCATGTGGTTTCGGCGTGTTGCCGCGTTTTGCATACATATGTATGCCATTGAATTTCCAAGAGATTTAGGAAATTTTTTTGATCCGTCCCGAAAATGGGTCGTATCTATTGTCATATTGAGCCCGCGTATCCCCGCGGGTTGAGCATCAACTAAGGAAGGAAAGACCATGAGTATTGGCCTCGGAATTCTGACGTTTGGAACTTTGGGTTTTGTGGCGGCATTCGGCTACATCTCTGCGCGCGTGACCGAAAAGCGCCGCATGGAAGGTGGACCGAAATCCGCGCTGTCTGAGGACGGCATCGCCGAGCGTTTGGCCAAAGTGGCCGCTGCCGAGTAATCGGCCGTTCGGGGCGCGTCCGCTGCATTGTCGCGCCCCGCGTGTTCCGCACTGACGGAACCCTTTTGCCCCGGGTTGAGGGCATTTCTGAAAACCTGCAGACGGTCTAGGACGCGGGCGTCAGCCCCAGCCCTGACAGCGCGCGGATGTGGCCGATGATGTCGTCCACGCCGGTGCCGTGCCGGAGTGCGGCAAAGACAAATGGGCGGCCTGCGCGCATGCGGGTTGCGTCCCGTTCCATCACCTCAAGCGATGCGCCGACATGCGGGGCGAGGTCAGTCTTGTTGATGATCAGCAGGTCGGATTTGGTGATGGCAGGCCCGCCCTTGCGCGGGATTTCTTCGCCCGCTGCGGTGTCGATGACATAGAGGGTAATGTCGGCCAGTTCCGGCGAGAAGGTGGCCGACAGGTTGTCGCCGCCGCTCTCGATCAGGATCGCTTCGACCTCGGGGTGCCGGTCGCGCATCTCGGCCACGGCGGCGAGGTTGATCGACGCATCCTCGCGAATGGCCGTATGCGGGCAGCCGCCGGTTTCGACGCCGATGATGCGGTCCTGCGGCAGGATCTGGCGGCGCATCAGTTCCTCGGCATCTTCGCGGGTGTAGATGTCGTTGGTGATCACGCCGATCGAATGCTGATCCTTGAGAGCGGCGGCAAGGGCGGCGGTGAGCGTGGTCTTTCCTGCGCCCACGGGACCGCCGATGCCGATGCGCAGAGGGCCGTTGAGGGTGGTCATGTGCGAAAGATCCTTGGTTGCAGGGTTTCGTGGCGCATTGCGGCGATGTCGGCGGCAAAGCTGGTCGCAAACAAGTCGTCCAGCGTGGCGGTTTCGCAGGCGGTTGCGGTGGCTGTGATCACAGGGGTGAGGGCGACGAGGACCTGTTGGCCCTGCGTCTGGCCCAGCGGCAGGGCGCGTTGCGCGACAGAGACGAGGTTTGACGCAAAGGCGTGCAGGTAGAGCGGCAGGGTGTTTGCCAGCGGGATGTCCATGGCCCGGGCGGCAGCACCCACGGCGACCGGATAGCTGAGCCGGGGCAGATCCAGTTGCCAGACCGCGTTGGCGGTGTCGCAGAAGGCTGCACCTTGCAGGTCGGTTTCCTTGAGACGCTCGGCGCTGGCGGCAAAGGCGCGGGCGTGGGCATCGATGTCAGCCGGATCGCCGTTGTAGGCGCAAGCCAGCAGCACCGCGTCCGCGCGGCCCGACCCATGGCTGAGCAACCCCGCAAGCCAGTCCTGCAAGCTGGTTGCATCGCTGACCGTGGCATCGGAAATCACCTGTTCCAGCCCGTGGGAGTAGGCAAACGCCCCCACCGGAAAGGCAGGCGACAGCCATTGGGTGAGGGTGAGCGCGTGGGTCATGGGTGCCCGTGGTCGTGGACATGGCTGTGGTCGTGCCCGTGCGTGCGGCCGTGGCCGTAGGCGCCACCTTCGGGGGTGAAGGGTTCGGTGACCTCGCGCGTGGTGGCGCCGATCCGGGCCAGCATGTCGGCCATCACGTGATCGCGCTGGATCAGCAGGCGGCCCTCTTCGATCTGGCACGGGGTGTGCCGGTTGCCGATGTGCCAGGCGATGCGGTGCAGGCTTTTGCCGGTCACCTCGAGCAGCGGCTCGGGCGCGGCCTGCACTTCGATCTCGGCCCCGTCGGTGGTGATGAGCGCGCCGCCATGATCCAGCGACGTGGTCTGTTGCAGGTCCACCAGCAGCTGCGCACCCGAGGCTAGCGTCAGCACCTTGCGCCGCAGAAAGCGGTCCTCGTAGGTGAGGCGGATGTGATCGGCGGGCGTGCCGTGCGTGTGGGGGTGATAGGTTTGGGCTGTGAGCATGCGTGAAACTTGCCTTATCTCGGTATCCCATTGTCAGGGTGTCGGAGCACTTCGTGGCGTAGTCCGCTCAAAAGTCTTCGTACTAAAGCGTCGCCCACGTTATCTCCTTGATACCTATCAGCAACCAATTCGAGACTGTTTGCAAATTCCAGCCATGTGATACCGAGGATGCGAAGACGTGTGAGCGTTTCCTGAGGGGTGCTGCGCAATTCCTGCAATCGGGAAACGACAGACTTTTTGGCTTCCTTTTGAATCAAGCCGTATTGTTCATCAATGGTCTTGTTGCCAATGAATCCAAGGGTTTCAAACAGCTTATTTGGATCAGGTGCGACGTACAGTAGATAAAAGCTCTTGCCTTTCGCACCGGATATCGCATCGTAAGAGAAGGCCAAGAGATACTTGGCAATTTGATCGACAGAAGTGCGTGCCTTGAATTTGAGTTCTACGCCAATAGAGAACTCCTCACCCCAAAAATAACCATCAGGCTGGCTCACTTCGCTCAGCCATGGTGCTCCCAGTCGTTCACCGAAATTCCATCCAAGCGGCTCCAGACGTTTGGTCGTTCCGATGTCGCACAATTCGTGCAAGATTTCGGCACAAAGCTCTTGCCCAGAAATGCCGAACGTCAGGTTGAAGATATCATTAAACGTCTCTTCCCGCGACTCGAGAAACTGTCTGAAATCTGAATTCCCAATTTTCCGCGAATATAGAGGACCCGATAAATTCACCATAGACTTGGGAACAGCAATGTGCGTTGTGTTGTCGGTCCAATAGCGCTGTGAAATGGAGCGAAACCCCAGATACTGAGGACTCCAATACAGATAGTCCATCACTTCCCAATACTTTTGGGTCCAACTCTCAGTCAAAACAAAAAATACCGCTGGGCCATCGGCAGCACCTCGGCCGGTTGACAGGTCAGCAACTCTCCGTCGGCGCGCACCTCGTAGGTTTCGGGGTGGACCTCCACCTCCGGTGTGGCGTCGTTCAGCTTGAGGTCTTTCTTGCCGATGTTTCGGGTGTTCTGCACCGCCAGCGTGTCCTTCGCCAATCCCAGCGCAGCGCCAATCCCCTCGGCCTGCGCCGCGGCGGAGACGAAAGTGACGGCGGAGCGTTCCACGCTGCGTCCATAGGCGCCGAACATCGGCCGGGTGTAGACCGGTTGCGGTGTCGGGATCGACGCGTTTGGGTCGCCCATTTGCGCGCAGGCGATGGTACCGCCGAGCAGGACCATCTCGGGCTTCACCCCGAAAAACGCCGTGTTCCACAGGCACATGTCCGCGCGTTTGCCCACTTCGATGCTGCCGATCTCGTGGCTGATGCCGTGGGCAATGGCGGGGTTGATCGTGTATTTCGCGATGTAGCGGCGCACGCGGGCGTTGTCGTTGTCGCCGGTTTCTTCGGGTAGCGCCCCGCGCTGTTTCTTCATCTTGTCGGCGGTTTGCCACGTGCGAATGATCACCTCGCCGACGCGGCCCAT
Organism: Pseudomonadota bacterium; assembly: GCA_038532285.1. Lineage (GTDB taxonomy): Bacteria > Pseudomonadota > Alphaproteobacteria > Rhodobacterales > Rhodobacteraceae > Tateyamaria. The sequence continues at coordinate 21,160 of JBCBAV010000003.1, forward strand.
GGCCTGGCTGTCGGACGCGATGATCGAAAACGCGCCCATGTCGTGCAGGATGTCTTCGGCGGCGATGGTTTCGCGGCGGATGCGGCTTTCGGCGAAAGCAACGTCCTCCGGGATCGACTTGTCGAGGTGGTGGCAGACCATGAGCATGTCGAGGTGTTCCTCGAGCGTGTTCACGGTAAAGGGGCGCGTGGGGTTGGTGGAGGAGGGCAGAACGTGCTCTTCGCCGCAAATCTTGATGATGTCCGGGGCGTGACCGCCGCCTGCGCCTTCGGTGTGGAACGCGTGGATCGTGCGGCCCTTCATCGCCGCGACGGTATTTTCGACAAAGCCGGATTCATTCAGCGTGTCGGTGTGAATCATCACCTGCACGTCCATGTCGTCAGCCACCGACAGGCAGCAGTCGATGGCGCCGGGGGTGGTGCCCCAGTCCTCGTGCAGCTTCATGGCGCAGGCGCCTGCCTTGATCTGTTCTTCCAACGCGGCGGGCAGCGATGCGTTGCCCTTGCCCGCGAAGGCGAGGTTCATCGGGAAGGCGTCTGCGGCCTGCAGCATTCGCCCGATATGCCACGGGCCGGGGGTGACGGTGGTGGCGAGCGTGCCGTGGGCAGGACCCGTGCCGCCGCCGAGCATCGTGGTAAGGCCGGAATGGAGCGCATCCTCGATCTGCTGCGGGCAGATGAAGTGGATGTGGCTGTCGAACCCGCCTGCTGTCAGGATCTTGCCCTCGCCCGCGATCGCCTCGGTCCCCGGACCGATGATGATGTTGACGCCCGGTTGCGTGTCGGGATTGCCCGCCTTGCCAATTGCGGCGATGCGCCCGTCGCGCAGGCCCACGTCGGCCTTGTAGATTCCGGTCCAGTCCACGATCAGCGCGTTGGTGATCACGGTATCGACCGCGCCATCGGCCCGCGTGACCTGCGACTGGCCCATCCCGTCGCGGATGACCTTGCCGCCGCCGAACTTGACCTCTTCGCCATAAAGCATGGCGTTGCCGCCAGCGCCGCCGGTGGCGGCGGCCCCTGCGGCTTCGGCGGTCAGATCGCGTTCGACCTCGATGAAGAGTTCGGTGTCGGCGAGGCGGACCTTGTCGCCGACGGTGGGGCCGAACATGGCGGCATAGTCAGCGCGGGGGATGGATGTGGGCATGTTAGGTTCTCATTTCGCGGTTTGTTTCATGAAGCTGTGTGAACTGCCACATGGTCGACCCAAACTTTTGGCTACCAGTGAGTTACTGGCGGGAACTCTTCGTACAAGATGAATTGATGTACTGATAGTCGATGACTGATCCAGCGAGCTGTCTATTAAGGGAGATGTCTTTATCAAAGCGACAGGCATCTTATGACCAACACAGCGTTCTGGCTGCAAGCCATCCTCTACACTGCATTTATCATTGTAATTTTCGGCCAATGGCGTGGTTGGTGGCAGCTTTCTTGCCGGGTCGCACAGCGAGCCGGATCGCCCCCGACCCGCCCCCCAGCGTGGGGGTGATGCCCTCACCCTCGGGTCATGGGCGATCCTCTGTTTGGGGCGAAACGGATTTCGATAATGCAGGCTCTGCGAGATCAAACCTCAAACACCTCATCCACCGGCACCTGCATCGCCGTCACCAACCCGTTGGTCTGCATCGCCATGCCGATGACGCTCAGCATCTCGCCATGTTGCTTGGCGCTCATGCCTTTGGCCTTTGCTGCCGCCGTGTGAGAGTGGATGCAGTATTCGCATCCGTTCGCCACGGACACGGCGATATAGAGCATCTCCTTGACCAGCGGGTTCAATTCGCCCGGGCCCATCACCTCTTTCAGCCGTTCCCACGTCGCCGCCAGCAGCGCCGGATCATTGGCCAGCGCGCGCCAGAAATTGTTGACGTAGTCCGTCCCGCGCACCGCTCGGATGTCGTCAAAGACGGCCAGCACCTCGGCGCTGGCCGCGTCGTCCGATATGAGAGGGACGGTCGCCATCACACCATCGCAAAGATGCGAGCGGGACCGCCGGTGCCGCCGCGATGGGTCGGCGCGCCGACGACCAACGTCGCCCCGGCGGCGGGCACCTGATCTAGACCCGCGAGGTTCTCGATCCCGTACCGCCCTGCGGGCAGCCAGGCATAATGGGTGGCAAAGGTTTCGGACGGACCGTGGTCCAGCGACAGGGTATCGACGGCCATGGCGACCGCGCCGGTCTCCTCAAGCAGCATCTGCGTGGCCTCGATGTGGAAGCCGGGAAAATGCATTTTTTCGTCCGCGCTCACGTTGCGGTACCCGTCGCCGCCGGTCTTGCCAGCCCAGCCCGAGTGCATGGCGATGCAGGCACCGTCGGGGATGTCGCCGTTCTCGGCAATCCAGGCCCTCAGATCATCGGGCGTCACCTGAGCGTCCGGGTCCGCCTCGGCCCGTGCCGCGATGTCTACGACGCAGAGCGGCACCACGAGGCTGCTGACGGGCAGTTCATCGACCGAAGCGCCATCGGCCGAAAAGTGCAGCGGTGCATCAATATGCGTGCCGGTGTGTTCATTGACAGACAGGTTGAACAGGTTGAACCCGTGTTCGGCAAAGTTGAACGGTTGATCGCTGGTGATGCCCGGCGCGCCGAAATAGGTGGGAAAGGCGTCGTCATAGACATGGGTCATATCCACCACACCACCATGGCCCGCAGCCATCGCGGGCGGAGCCGCCGTCACGCCCACGGTGGCCGCCGCCCCCAGCGCCGCCGTGGTCCGGAAAAAGTCGCGGCGCGACAGCATGCGGTCCTTGACCGCGTTCATCACACATACATCACACATCGTCATGTCCTCCCTTTGGGTTTGCCCTGCTCAAAGGTCGCCCATCACCTGCTGGTTGAAACCATACACCTTTCTGGCGCCGCCGATGGGAATCAATTGTACGTCACGCGCTTGGCCGGGTTCGAACCGCACAGCAGTGCCCGCCGCGATGTCCAGCCGCATGCCGCGCGCGGCGTCCCGGTCAAAGTCGAGCGCGCTGTTGGCCTCGGCAAAGTGGTAGTGGCTGCCCACCTGCACCGGCCGGTCACCGGTATTGGCCACGTGCAGCGTGATGGCCGTCGCACCGCCGTTGAGCGGGATGTCGCCTGCTGCCGGGATCACTTCACCTGGGATCATCGTGCCACGCTCCTCTGCTTCATCTTGCCAAAAAAACTCATTTTCGCCGCCGCGCCCTGCGTTAGCGTATGGGGTTGTGCACGGTCACCAGCTTGGTGCCGTCGGGAAAGGTCGCCTCGACCTGAACGTCATGGATCATCTCGGGTACGCCTTCCATGCATTGATCGCGGGTGATGACAGTGGCGCCAGCCTCCATCATCTCGGCCACGCTGCGCCCGTCGCGGGCACCTTCGACCACCGCGTCAGTAATCAGCGCGATGGCCTCGGGGTGGTTCAGCTTGACGCCACGGGCCAACCGCTTGCGCGCCACCTCGGCGGCCATCGCGATCAGCAGTTTGTCTTTTTCTCTTGGGGTAAGTTGCATTTACAGTCTCCAGCACAGCGGCAGCGCGCCGCCTGTCAGGTGATCGAGGATGGGCAGAAGGCGCGTGCGCAGCCCGTAGCCGTCGCGCGCCAGCACCCGCATTACAAGGACATCGGGGGCCAGCAGGCTGGCCCCACCGTCCGCGCCCAGATGTGCGCGGACAAGGTCAAGGTGCGCCTCGGCCTCGGGGGCCACTAGGATCAGGGCCGCCATTGCCGCAGCGCCGCCGCCAACTGCTGCGCCCTGCATTTGCGCGGTGATATCGCCGCTCAGGTGCCAGCCATCGTGGACCAGCGGCGCGCCGTCGCGGGTCAGCGTTATCCGGTCAGTGATCGTGCCGGTCAGACGTGTTTCGCCCATCGCAAGCCGTCCAAAGCAGACCGGTTCCACCAGCAACGCGCGCGCGCCCGTTGCGAGGTCACAGCGCAGGTGCCGGTGCAGATGACACCCGTCAAACAGCAGCGTTTCCTGCGGCAACCACCACAGCGTGGCATCAGCAGCGACCCGCAGCGACGTCTCAACGCGCCCGGGCACGTCGCCCATCGCGCGATAGGCCCGTTCGCAGGCTTGCGTGGTCACCGTCAGATGTGTGCCCGCGCCCGCTTCCAAATCGTATTCGAAATGATCACCGCCAGTCACACCGCCCGATGTGTTGAGCAACACAGCCGTCAGGCCGCGTGGCGCGCGGGGAAACACCGTCTTGGCCGATCCCTGCTGGTACAGCCCGTCGATCACCGTGCCCCCCGGGCCGGGCTTCGTGCTCAGCCGGACAGCGCCGATGGCGCGCGGGGGAATGGGATCGGGGCTGGCAGGCAGGGCGGTCATCAGGGGGCAGCGCTTTCAAACTTCGGCCCAGTGAACACGCCTGCCGCCCACGTCGCCAGCTTTCCGCGGTGCGACTGCGCGAATTTCAGAGCTTACGCCTCATTTTTAGGCAGAGTGCGCATCCGGGCGCGGGCGCAGCAAGTAGGTGTCCATGATCCAGCCATGTGCGGCGCGCGCCTCGGCCCGTGCGGCGACGATCTGGTCAGCCACCTCTGCGAGCCGCCCGGCAACGAGGCACTGTTCCTTCATGCCCAGAAACGCACCCCACCAGATGTCAAATCCGTCGCCGTCGAGGTCCTGAAAACTGCATTGCCCATCGAGCATCACCACCAGCGTCTCGCATCCAGCCGGCCACCCGTGATCCCGCAACTGCCTTCCCGTCGAGATTGTCACCGGCCCGTTCACGGTGTTCACCGGGATGGCATGCGCCGCGGTCAGCGCCTGCACTGACGTGATGCCAGCGATCACGCGCACATCCAGCGCTGGCGCCAGCCGCGCGGCAATGCGCAAGGTGCTGTCATACAGCGACGGGTCCCCCCAGACCAGCAGGGCGACGCTGGATGCCTGCGGATGCTCGGACAGCGCCGCGGTCCAGCGCTGTGCAATCTCGTCATGCCAAGCCTCGACCCGGTCGAGATACGGCACCGTTTCGTCCCGTTCCGGCATGTCGAACCATGCAATCTGCGCGTCATCCCGTACGTCCGCGATGATCTGCGCGCGCAAGTCGGCGAGGTCCGATTTGCCCGCCTTGCGCGGCACCAGAAACAGGTCGGCCTGCGCGATGGCGCGGCGGGCTTCCCCGGTCAAATGATCGGGATTGCCGGTGCCGATACCGATGAGGAAAAGCGCAGTCATCTGTCCCGAGCCCAAGTTCGCCGCCAGCGACGCTTACACGATTTCAGGAGACCGGCAAGCCGGGCAACAGCACCTTCATCTTGCCGAATAACCTCCCCCCGGAGGGCCCATTGCCCACCGGGCCGTGCCGATGGATCAGAGAACGCCGATTTCGGCCAGCGCCCTGTTCAATTCGACCGGCAATGGCTCTTCGCGGTCGCGGCCTTTGGGCAGGTCGGGCGGGCTGTCCTCGGGCTTGAGGTAGCGCCAGCCTTGGAACGGACGTTTCAGGGCGCCCTGCACGCGGATCAGGTCGGGGTCGGACACGATGGCGCAGCGGCGGATGCCGTCGCTGCCCACCACCTCGTCAAGACGCAGCACCCGTTGGCGGCAGGTCACGACGCCCTTGACCACCCAGTAGATCGAGCCGCCGTTGAGGATTTCGGCTTCGCGTTTAGGCCACATGCGGGTGATGTGGCGCGGATAGCCGTCGGCGGTCTGCGCACGCTTGGTTTTCTGCCATGCCAACATGTCCTCGTATGTGTCGCTGCCCACCGACAATTTGATCAGATTGATCATTTGATTCTGCTCACCCATAGCGTATATTGTAGCTCCTTCACACGCAGCCTCAATGCTTGGTGTTTTTCTCCACATTTGCCTGTGGACAACTTGGGATGGGATCGACCTATGTCAGCTTTCAGTGCGCCGATTGCCGAACAGATCTGGGACATGAAGTATCGCTTCAAGGAGGCGGACGGCACAGCGATCGATCAGACGGTCGAGGACACGTGGCGCCGCATCGCGCGCGATCTGGCGTCGGTCGAGGACAAGGCCGACCAGTGGGAGGCCAAATTCTATGACGCGCTGAGCGATTTCAAATTCCTGCCCGCGGGCCGGATCACGGCAGGCGCGGGCACGGCGCGGTCGGTGACGCTGTTCAACTGTTTTGTCATGGGCACGATCCCCGACAGCATGGGCGGTATTTTCGACATGCTGAAAGAGGCCGCGCTGACCATGCAGCAGGGCGGCGGGATTGGCTATGATTTCTCGACCATCCGGCCCAAGGGTGCGGATGTCAAAGGCGTGGCGGCAGACGCCTCTGGCCCCTTGTCGTTCATGGACGTCTGGGACGCGATGTGCCGCACGATCATGTCCGCCGGCAGCCGCCGGGGGGCGATGATGGCCACGATGCGCTGCGATCACCCGGATATCGAGGATTTCATCACCGCCAAATCTGACGCCGCGCGGCTGCGCATGTTCAACGTGTCGGTGCTGGTCACCGATCCGTTCATGGACGCGGTCAAGGCGGGTGGCAGCTGGGATCTGGTGTTCGAGGGCAAGGTCTACCGCACCGTGCAGGCGCGTGATCTGTGGAACAAGATCATGCAGGCGACCTATGATTACGCCGAGCCGGGGGTGATTTTCATCGACCGGATCAACGCGGCCAACAACCTGAACTATTGCGAAACCATCGCCGCCACCAACCCCTGCGGCGAACAGCCCCTGCCGCCCTATGGCGCGTGCCTGCTGGGCTCGATCAACCTCGCCCGACTGGTCATCGATCCGTTCGAAGAGAGCGGCACGCTCGATGAGACCGCCCTGTCGGACCTTGTCACAACCGCCGTGCGGATGATGGACAACGTGGTCGACGCCTCGCGCTTTCCGCTGGACGCGCAGGCGCGCGAAGCGCAGGCCAAGCGGCGGATCGGACTGGGCGTCACAGGCCTTGCCGATGCGCTTTTGATGCTGGGGCTGCGCTATGGCTCGGACGCGGCGGCGCGTCAGACCGGGCACTGGTTGAAAGCAATCGCGCGCGCCGCGTATCTGGCGTCGGTGCAATTGGCCAAGGAAAAGGGTGCCTTCCCGCTGTTTGACGCGGATGCGTATCTGGCCAGCGGCACGATGCAGGCCATGGACGACGACGTGCGCGACGCGATTGCCGAACACGGCATCCGCAACGCGCTGCTGACGTCGATTGCGCCAACAGGGACCATCTCGCTCTATGCCGGCAATGTCAGCTCGGGGATCGAGCCGGTCTTTGCCTATGCCTACACCCGCAAAGTCCTGCAAAAGGACGGCTCGCGCACAGAAGAAGAAGTCGTGGACTACGCGGTGCAGCTGTGGCGGGACAAGTTCGGCGATGCCGACCTGCCCGATTATTTCGTGAACGCCCAGACCCTGCAGCCCAGCGAGCACGTCAAAATGCAGGCCGCGGCCCAGAAATGGGTCGACTCGTCGATCTCCAAGACGATCAACTGCCCCGAGGACATCAGCTTTGACGCGTTCAAGGACGTATACATGCAGGCGTGGGATGAAGGTTGTAAGGGCTGCACGACCTACCGGCCGAATGCGGTGACGGGGTCTGTGTTGAGTGTGGCGGAGGAGAAGAAGGACTTGCCCGTTCTAGAAAATTCCGGTGAGCGGTTGAAGTGGGCGAGAGCCAAAAACGCGATGACACAGAGTCAACTATCTGAGGCGTCATCGCTGAGCCAAAGCTTCATCGCGCGAATTGAGACGAAAAGCATCGATATGAGCCGAAATGCCGCTCAATCACTTGCGGAAGCTTTGAATATCCCTGCAGGTTGGCTGCTCTTCGGCGAGATTGAAGGACCGTCCATTGTCGCCACCGACGACGCAGAACCCCTGCAGCCCCATGGCGATGTCATCTACATGGCCGAACCGCTCGACCGGCCCAACGCGCTCGAGGGGCAGACCTACAAGGTCAAGTGGCCCGACAGCGAGCATGCACTCTACATCACCATCAACGATCTGGTGATCGGCGGGCACCGGCGCCCGTTCGAGGTGTTTATCAACTCCAAGAACATGGAGCATTTCGCATGGACCGTGGCGCTAACGCGGATGATTTCGGCGGTGTTCCGGCGCGGGGGCGATGTCAGTTTCGTGGTCGAAGAGCTGAAGGCCGTGTTCGACCCGCGGGGTGGGGCGTGGATGCAGGGCAAGTATATCCCCTCGATACTCGCGGCCATTGGCGGTGTGATCGAGCAGCACATGATCGCCACCGGGTTCATCGCGGGCGAGGGCATGGGCCTGAAGACCGATCCGCAGGCGCAGGTGGTGGGACTGGACGCGCCAAAGGGCAAGGCATGCCCATCCTGCGGCAGCTACGAGATGCGGATGGTCGAAGGCTGCATGACCTGCGCGTCATGTGGATTTTCGAAATGCGGCTGAGCGCGGCACTGCGCGTACCGCACAAACAACCGTAACGGCATCACACCGGGCCACTGATACGCTCAAGGCGTCCTTTTCGCTTTGAGACGTTCTTGTAATCCCACTGGATGTGCCGCGCCTTGGTGAGCCAGCGGGTCAGATCGCCCGTGTCGATCTGCTCCGCATCCGTATACCGGACTGACGCGTCCCTGAACTTGCCGGTGCCGGGCACAAGGGTGGGTTCGTCGAAATCGGCACCGCTCCAGAACATAAGACGGATGCAGTCCTTGAGCGCGCTGTAGCCGACAATGGGATTGCCGTTCAGGAACCAGACCGGGTGACGGTGCCAGATTTTGCTTTCGGCCTCGGGCAGGCCTGCATCAATGGTAGACTTTAACATGTCGCATATCTCGCGATCCGCGGCGCTGAGGGCTGCGTGGAAATCTGCGATGGTTTGGTTTTGCGAGGCTGGCATGGTGGGACCGACAGGGTTGGGTGTACGCGCATCGCGCCTGCGGCTGCGACATCTACCGGATCCTATCAGATTTTGCCGGGCGTGGCGCGCTTGCACTAGCCAAGCGGCGAGGCCTCGCGTATTGAGTGTGGGCCGGGGGGCGTTACAGTAGGACTTCACATGTTGCGCACCCTGATTGCGTTTTCCGTTGCCTTTGCCACGCTTGCTGCCAGCGCTGACGCGCAGGAACGGCAGCGTTTGGGTTATGGCCGGTTGATCACCAATGACCTCATTGGCGATGGTGAGGATCGCTGGCGCACCGGATCGGTGGCCAGCAGCCGGGTGTGGGGTCCTGAATGGACCGGGACGGCACCTGCGGGTTTTGGCGATTTGCTGGAATTGCGGCTGCACGGCGAGATCATCGCGCCTGTCAGCCTACGAAATTTCGATGCCGATGACCGGCGCTATGCCGGCGCGCTGTCGCTGGGTGTCCACACCCACGTGCAGCGAGGGTCAATGCAATATGCCCTGGGCGGCGACCTCGTGTTGGTCGGCCCGCAGACCGGGCTCGACAACTTTCAGCGCGAATTGCACGGCGTTCTGGGCATCACCAAGCCATCGGATGCGATCCTCGTGAATCAGATCGATAATGCCGTCCGGCCGACTCTGGTGTTCGAAGCGGGCCGGGTTCTTGCCAGTGGCGCCAACAGCACCCTGCGCCCGTTCTTTGAGGCGCGCGCTGGCGTCGAGACGCTCGCCAGGGTCGGCGTGGATTGGACCTATGGTGCGCTGGGACAAGGTGAGCTTCTGGTGCGCGATCCGGTTGGCGGGCAACGCTACCGCGTGATCGAACAGGCGTGGAGCGGCTTCAGCTTTACGCTTGGCGCGGATATCGGTCACGTTGAGGACAGCGTGTTCCTGCCGGAAGATCGGGGACCAGCGCTTGAGGACGTCCGGGGTCGGGTGCGCGCAGGTCTCATGTGGCAATCCGAAAGCGGTGTGTCGAGCTATGCCGGAGTGACTTATCTGAGCGACGAATTTGAGGGTCAGGACGAAGGCCAGGTGGTGGGGTCAGTGCGGATCAATTTCGGATTCTGACACAGTTTGTGTCAGATGATGCATTTACGCATCACTTCAACGATCAGTTGTACCTCTCTGAGTCTACGTGAAAATCTGCCCTTTGCGTGACCACGCGGCTTTGCTAACAATTTACGCAATAAAAAAATGTGAAGGCAGGCAAACAGGCAAATGGGAACGGGCTATCAGGGCACGTTCGTTATCTCCTGGTCGCAAACAGAAGTAGATGGTCTCGGGGCTGCAGAGGTGCAGTCTTTGACGGTGGGTGCGGTGTGGTCATGGCGCGGCGAAGCAGTGCGCGTCGATGGGCCGCCGGGTGTTTTGCGTCTCGATGGTGCGGACGGATCAGAAGCGTTGCGCAGGCGGGCAGCACGCGTGGTGCAGCGGTTGGTGGGGGCAGCGGTTGATCACAAGCCGCTAAGTGCCGTGCCAGAGTTGACCGATGCAGATCTGCGGGACAGCAGTTTCGTCGTCACGGACGGAGCAAAAAGCTATACTGTCACTTTGATTGAGGTGGGGCGTGGATCCCAGCCCCTCTTGATGTTTGTGGGTGAAATCCCGCCACGTGCCACCGAACTGTGGGTCGTGCATCACACCTTGAACGCGGCGCCCAATGATCAAACCGGCGAAAACTCGGGCGGCGTGATCTGTTTCACGCCCGGCACGTGGATCGAAACGCCAGATGGCCCGCGACTGGTCGAAGAGTTGTGCGAAGGCGACCGGGTGATGACAAAGGACAGCGGTGCGCAGGATGTCCAATGGGTTGGCGCGCGCCGGATGACCGGTGCGCGATTGTTTGCCATGCCGCGTTTGCGTCCGGTTCGATTGCTCGCGGGTGCGCTGGGTGAGTTTGCGCCGGAGCAGGATTTGCTGGTCTCGCCGGAACACCGGATGGTCGTGCAGGGCGAAGTGGCGCGCGCGCTCTTCAACACGCCCGAAGTTCTTGTCGCGGCCAAGGATTTGGTCAACGGCAGCAGCGTTCGCATCGATCTGGACGTGCGCGAGGTGACGTACATCCACCTTCTCCTCCCCAAACACGAAGTGATCTGGGCCAACGGGCTCGAGACCGAAAGCTTCCATCCCGCCAATACTGCGCTCAGCACGCTGAACGAGGCCGATCGCGCCAAGCTCTTGGCGCAACTGCCGGAACTGGAGCACAACGCGCACCGCTATGGCGCTTATGCCAGGCGCAACCTGTCGGCCAGCGAGGCGGCGATCCTCAACCACGCGGCCTGACACACAGCGCCGGAAACCAATGCGGTTTCCGGTCGTTTTCCGGGGCGGAAAACGGGACTAGAACCCAGGCGTGCCACGGTCTTCGGGGTGGCGGGCCAGATGCTTGGCCTTGATTGCGCGCGACGTATCGCGCGATCCGTCATGGCTCCACCCCGGTGGGGCGACGGCATACATCACCCGGTCGCGCAGGCTGATGCCGCGTTGGAACACATCACGGAAGATGCCAACCCACTCGTGAAATGCGACCCGGATCGGGTTGAACGTGCCAAGATTCTGGACCAGTCCGTAGTCCGGTTTTTCGTCCTCAAGCTCTGGCACGAACGTGCCAAACATCTTGTCCCAGATGATGAACACCCCGGCATAGTTGGCATCCAGATACCGCGCATTTCGCCCGTGATGCACGCGGTGGTGACTGGGCGTGTTCATGACCGCTTCGAACCAGCGCGGCATGCGCCCGATGGCTTCTGTGTGGATCCAGAACTGGTAGATCAGGTTGAGACCGCCCACGAACAACACCATTGCCGGGTGAAAACCCAGCAGGATCAGCGGCGCGCGCACCACCATCATGAATGTGAACGTCCCTGTCCATGTCTGCCGCAGCGCCGTTGTCAGGTTGTAATGCTGCGATGAATGGTGATTGACGTGACTGGCCCAGACCCAGCGAATTCGGTGCCCGAACCGGTGCACCCAGTAATACCGCAGATCGTCCAGCACAAAACACAACAGCACGACCCAGACACTGTTGCCGAGGTTGAGCGGCGTGATCTCCCACAGCACCATGAAAAAGCCCCAGGCGACAAAGCCGAGCAAGATGCCTGACGCGACATTGCCTGCGCCCATGATCAGGGAAGTGACGGCATCGCGTGTCTCGTACCGGCCGCCACGACCCTTGATCACGATCCACGTCAGTTCAATTGCAATGGCGGCGATAAACAGCGGGACTGCCAGTTGCACCACGTCCGGATAGGTGAGGTCGTTCATCATGTTTCCTTGATCCACGTGGTCCAGCGATCGCGGTCCCGGGGTGATAAAGTCAGAGCAAGGCGCGGGGCAGCATAGTCGCCAAGCCGCAAGACGGTCCGCGTCCCGCGGGTTTCGATCTGTTCATCGCCGTGCAGGCGGCGGGCGCAGGTGTCCGCGCCCATTTGCCAAACAATACCGCGCCCAGCATCGCAGGTGATCCGCGCAGCACGCCCGTCTACAGTCACAAACACATCCTGTACGGTGCTGTCCGGGAATTCGCGGAGCCACGCCTTGCGCGCCCGGTCGCTGGTCAGAGGCGGCGCGCCGGTCATTCCCAAAAGATGTAACGCCAGCGCGATACCTGCGATGCCGCCGATCACAAGGACAAGCAAAATCTCAAGTGGCATCAAGCGAACCTCCCTTGTTCCATTGAAGAAACGCTAAACCGTATGGTCAAGCTTTGCGTTGCGTCACCTTGCGTCCCATTTCATGGCTTCAGGCAGACGAAATGCATCGGGCAACCGCAGATGCGCGTACCCTTCGCGCATGGTGTCACAGCGCACAAATCGGATCACGGGCAGGGTGCGGGCAAACATCGTGGCGATGTGCCCAACGATTTCGCGTGCGGGTGGCTCTGGGGCGACAAAGGCGATGCGCTTGGCGTAGTTCACGCGCCGATAGTCTTCGATAATGTAGTCAAACAAGGCGCGCCGCTCGGACACGCTCAGATCGATTGCGGTCACCCCTCGCGCATCACACAGTTCGTCATAGGTGGGAAACGCAGAAAAATCCCGATTGAAGCGCGCGAAAAAGCCCCGGATGTCATGCAACCCGATAGATCCGCTGTAGATGACGTGCACAAGGCGGTGGGCTGGCACCGCTGAATACTGAATCGGCATGGCAATGAACGAAACGAAACCAGATGCGAAACAGTACGTGGTTGCGCCGTATTCGGCAATCATCACTCTCGGGACGTGATTTTGTCATCTCCTTTCAGCAGGGTGGTGGTGTCGGCATCCAGCGCCAGTGCAGCGGCAAGCGCGTCAACCGATCGTTCCACTGCAATGGTCGCACCGTCCAGATCGGACATCAGCGTGGCAAACATGCGCGCTGTCCCAAAGCTGACATCGCTGGGCGCTATAAAGCCGATCCGCAAGGGGACACCGATCCTGTGGCGGAAGGTTTTCATTTCATTGGTCAGCGACATCATATCCTGGAACGACACCGGATCGTCGAGATGGTCGCGGAAATCATTGATGCACAGAAAACGCGGATCGAATTCTGTTTCGGCGCGAAGTTTTTGATTGGCGTCTGCAATCTGATCGAGAGTGACCACGCCAATAAACCTGCTCCAGATCAGCTGGTAAGCGGGGTATATGTCGGTCGAACAGGGCACACAGGGATCCCAAAACTGGTGACAAGATGCAGGGTTTCGGATTGAAGTTCAACGCAGTCGGCCACGTGCGACACCGTAAGCCCGCGCCGTGATGGCTTTGATGGTCTAACTGGCGTCCGCGTCGACGAGCGTGGCGATGATCGCCTTGGCACTGTCCGAAGCCCAGTCGGCATCCCCGCGCAGCCGAGCGATTTCACGTCCCTCCGGGTCAAGGATCACCGTGATCGGCAGGCCGAACACGCCCATGTCCGCGGCCAATTTCTGGCGCGGATCCTGGTGGCGGGGAAGGTTTGTGGCACCGATCTCTTCGAGAAACTTGACGATCGCTGCGGGGTTGTTGCGACCCACGGCAATGGTCACCACATCGAACGCATCGCCGCCGAACTCGTCCTGCAGGGCCGACAGCATCGGCATTTCATGCCGGCAGGGCGCACACCACGTTGCCCAGAAATTCACCAGCACGTGCTTGCCGCGATAGTCGGATAGACTGCCGGTGCCTGCGCCATCGGCGAGGTCAAAGGCCGTGTCAGGCACGACTGCGGGCGCGCTTGTGAAGATGAGCTTTTTCATGTCGCCGTCGCGCAATGCCTTGGCCGCCTCGACATCTGCAAGGGCGGGAATTGCGCCCAAGGCGCAGGCGATGTAGACGGCGGCGGCAGCGATGAACTTCATTTCATGTCCCAAGACAGGTTGACCCAAATGTCCGACACAGCCGCAAACACCATGTGGGGAGGCCGCTTTGCCGCGGGTCCGGATGCGATCATGGAGGCGATCAATGCCTCGATCTCATTCGACCAGCGCATGGCGTCCCAGGATATTGCGGGCTCACGGGCCCATGCGGCGATGTTGAGCGCCACGGGCATCCTGAGTGATAGTGACGCCGAGGCCATTCGGGAAGGGCTTCTCACAGTCTTGTCAGAGATTGACGCCGGAACGTTTCAGTTTTCGGCAGCGCTTGAGGACATCCACATGAACGTGGAAGCACGTCTTAAAGAGGTGATCGGCGAACCTGCGGGCCGCCTGCACACCGGGCGCAGCCGGAACGACCAGGTGGCGACCGATTTCAAACTTTGGGTGCGCGATCAGTTGGATGCAGCCGAAGGCGCGCTCTCGTCGCTGCTTTCAGCGCTCCTCGAACAGGCCGAGGCGGGTGCGGATTGGGTCATGCCGGGCTTCACCCATTTGCAGACGGCGCAGCCGGTGACGTGGGGCCACCACATGATGGCTTATGTCGAGATGTTTGGCCGCGACCTGAGCCGGGTGCGCGATGCACGCGCGCGGATGAACGAATGCCCGCTGGGCGCGGCAGCCCTTGCCGGAACAAGCTTTCCCATTGATCGGGACATGACCGCGCAGGCGCTGGGATTTGATCGGCCTGCTGCCAATTCGCTGGATGCCGTCAGCGACCGGGACTTCGCGCTCGAATTTCTGAGCGTGGCGAGCATTTGCGCGGTCCACCTCAGCCGCTTTGCCGAAGAGCTGGTGATCTGGTCGTCGGCGCAGTTCCGTTTTGTCACGCTGTCGGACCGGTTTTCGACAGGCTCGTCCATCATGCCGCAAAAGAAGAACCCCGACGCGGCAGAGTTGATCCGGGCCAAGGTGGGCCGCATCTTTGGCGCGAACACCGCGCTGATGATGGTGATGAAGGGACTGCCGCTGGCATATTCCAAGGACATGCAGGAGGACAAGGAACAGGTTTTCGACGCTGCCGACAACTGGATGCTGGCGCTGGCGGCGATGGACGGGATGGTGCGCGACATGACCGCCAACCGCGATGCACTGGCCGCCGCGGCAGGCAGTGGGTTTTCCACAGCGACAGATCTGGCCGACTGGCTGGTGCGGGTACTGGGCCTGCCGTTTCGGGATGCACACCACGTCACCGGCACGCTGGTGGCACTGGCCGAGGCCGAGGGCTGCGATCTACCCGATCTGACGCTGGATCAGATGAAAACTGCGCATGACGGGATCACCGACGGCGTCTATGACGTTTTGACCGTGCAAAATTCGGTGGCCTCGCGTATGTCTTATGGCGGTACTGCGCCTGCACAGGTGCGGGCCCAGATTGCCCGGTGGAAGGAAATCCTGTCATGATCCGCGTCTTTGCCCTGCTTGCCTGTCTGGCTCTTGTCGCGTGCGGCGCGGACGGTGAGCCGGTGCAACCGGATGCGGCGGTGTCGATTGGCATTTCCTCGAGCGGTGTAAACGCAGGTGCCAGCGTGGGCGTGGCCCGTGGCCCGCTGCGGATCGGGGTCAGCCTCTTTTGAGCGTCTTGCGTCTGATTTACTTGGCCCTGGCGATCTGGGGCAGCATCCATCCGATGTATTACTTCGTGTCATGGTTCCAGGAAAACGGGTGGAGCATCATGGCCATGGTAGATGCCTGGCACGTGAATAACGCCACCAGCGGTCTGGTCTGGGATTTGACCATCGCGGCGGTGGCACTGACGGTTTTCATCATTGCCGAAGTGGCGGTGCGGCGGAACTGGCTCGCACTGATCGCAATCCCGGCCACGTTCTGCATCGGGGTCAGTTGCGGTTTGCCGCTTTACCTGTTCCTGCGCTCGCGTCCCATCACCTGAGCGGTCGACCCGCGCAGCGCGTGCATTAAGTATACCGCAGTTCAATCAAGCCAGGTGATCCATGTCGCTGTCCCGCCGCACGTTTCTTTTCGGTTCGCTCGCTTTGGCCGGTTGTGCCACCGCGCCCGGATCACCAACCGGCCCGCTGAAGCCTGTCACGCTCGATCAGGCTTTCGTCGGGCGCGCGGTCGGGGCCGGTGTCTTTCGAGTTGATCTGACCGGATCAGAGAGGCGTTTTGACGCCCGGCTGAACGGAACGCTGCGTGGCGATCGCCTGACCGTGGTCGAAGATTTCTTTTACGAGGATGGCGAACAAAACCGCCTGACCTGGGTCTTTGATCGCGCGGGCCCGGGCCGTTGGATTGGGCGGCGCGAAGATACTGTCGGCGTGGCCGAGGTGGTCGAGACGGGTACCGAGATCCGCTTGTCCTACGTGGCAGATTTCCAATCTGGGGACGATGTTACACGGTTGGGGTTCGAGGATGTGATTTACTTTGCGCAGGACGGTCGCGTAATCAATGACGCCATCGTCACCCGTGTGGGCATTCCTGTGGGCCGCGTGCGGTTTGAAATGAAGCGCATCTGACCGCGCACCGCATCGAATTTTACAAAAAACGGAAACAATCCCGCCCTTTTGTTGCCAAAGTCCGGAGATATCTTGTGTTCGGATGAGCAGACGAAAGGGGCACACAGATGTCGGATGCAAGCTTGAACGGCGGCGCGCTCTTGGACGCGCCGGGACAGGCCAAGGCGGCGCAAGCGCCGGTGATCGTACAGGTGGCCAAGGCCTTTGGTGTCAGCCCGCTCCGGCAGATGCGGGAAAGCTGGTCGATGAGGGGCGGCGCACAAAAGCTGGGATCAAACGAATATTATTCGCTGCGGCTGTTCCATCCCGAAATGCCGGTTGCCGAAAAACGCGCCTTTGCCGGACAAAAGGGCATCAACGCTCTGAACCTGCGTTTGAACCCGCCCAAGGCCGTGCCGACGCGCGCTTTTGTCGGCAACAAGCTTCTGTACACGCAACTGTTGTCACAGCTTGGTCTGGACACGGCAGAAACGCAGGCGCTGGTCAGCACACACCGCAACGCCGGCAGTCTGAGTGTTTTGCGCGATGCGCGCGCGCTTATCGCCTTCTTGCAGCATGACGCCCGGTTTCCGATCTTTGGCAAGCCGCACCACGGCTCGCTTTCGGAAGGATCGGTGCGGATCAACGGCTGTTCGGATGGTCAGGTTCATCTTGCAAACGGTACCTCGCGCAGCGTGATTGATTTCGCCGACGAGGTCATGACCCGGTATCCGGGTGGCTTCATCTTGCAGACCGCGATTGAGCCGCACCCGCACATGGCCGAAGTTGCCGGTCCCGCCGTGGGGTGTGTGCGTGTGGTCACCGTGAATGACGGCTCTGGCCCCGAAGTTGCCTATACGTGCTGGAAACTGCCCGCGCCAAAGGCGATGTCGGACAATTTCTGGCAGGACGGCAGCCTGCTTGCAGCGCTGGACAAGGACAGCGGCACAGTGCAACGCGTCACGATGGGTATGGGCATTGCGATGGCGGAGGTGACGACGCACCCGGTTTCTCATCGCGATCTGGTCGGCCTGCGTCTGCCACACTGGGACGCCACCCTGAAACTGGCATGTGACACGCACGCCGTTTTCCCCGAATTCGGCATTTGCGGCTTTGATATCGCGGTTGCGCCTGACGGACCCAAAATAATCGAGTGCAACGATAACCCGTCGCACAATCTCTATCAGATCGCGGCGCGCCGCGGAGTATTGTCGCCCGAGTTGTCGGCGATCTGGGACCGGGTGGCGGAACGGCAGGCCAAACAGATGGCCCGCCTGAACGGCAAGTAGCCAATTGATCCTCCGCGCGCACGACGATATGCGCGGGGCATGGATCATTTTCTGTATCGAAACGGTGTTCTGCACGCCGAAGATGTGCCCATCTCGCAGATTGCGCAAACGGTGGGCACGCCGTTTTACGTTTATTCGACGGCGACATTGCTGCGTCACTTTCGACTGTTTGATGAAGCGCTGGCGTGGACCGACCATCTGGTCTGCTACGCGATGAAGGCGGCGAGCAACCAGGCGATCCTGAAAACGCTTGCCGCGGCAGGTGCGGGCATGGACGTGGTGTCGGGCGGCGAATACGCGCGTGCCGTTGCCGCGGGCGTGCCGGGCGAAAAGATCGTTTTTGCGGGCGTCGGTAAGACCCGCGAAGAGATTCACATGGCGCTGACCGGCGGCATCCGCCAGTTCAACGTCGAATCCGAAAACGAGATGGTGGCGGTCAACGCCGTGGCGGCCAGCCTTGGCTTGCGCGCGCCCATCACCATTCGCGTGAACCCGGATGTCGATGCCAAGACACACGCCAAGATCGCCACTGGCAAGTCGGAGAACAAGTTCGGTATTCCGATCTCGCGGGCCCGCGAGGTCTACCAGATGGCCGCAGACCTCCCGCACCTCGAGGTGATCGGCATCGACGTACACATCGGCAGTCAGTTGACCGATCTGGCTCCGTTCGAACTGGCCTACAGGAAAGTGGCCGAATTGACCGAGGTGTTGCGCGCTGATGGCCATGATATCCGCCGCCTCGATCTTGGGGGCGGACTTGGCATACCGTATGCCCGCTCGAACGACGCGCCGCCGCTGCCCACAGACTATGGCGCGCTGATCCAGCGTACGGTGGGCCATCTGGGCTGCGAGATCGAGATTGAACCGGGGCGTTTGATTGCGGGTAACGCCGGACTGATGGTCAGCGGGATCATCTACATCAAATCCGGAGAAGACCGCGAATTCCTGATTCTGGATGGTGCGATGAACGACCTGATCCGCCCCGCCATGTATGATGCATACCACGACATCGTGCCGGTGATCGAACCAAAAGCCGGGGCCGAACAGCGGCCCTACGACATTGTCGGCCCGGTTTGCGAATCGGGCGACACCTTTGCCAAGCAGCGGATGATGCCGGCGTTGCGCGAAGGCCAGCTTGTCGCGTTCCGCTCGGCCGGGGCGTATGGCGCTGTTATGAGCAGCGAGTACAACACACGCCCCCTTATCCCCGAAGTTCTTGTGCACGGCGATCAATACGCGGTGATCCGCCCACGCCCCACCTTTGACGAAATGATAAATCGGGATACCATTCCTGAATGGCTCTGACGCTATGGTGCGGCGGATGCTTTTCTGAGGATCCAAATGGCCGATTTGACCGACCTGCGTTCCAAACTGCGTAAGACACGTGTTGCCCTGAGCCTGACCTGGGTGGGGTTGCTTTCCGAACGATTGGTGCAGGCCTTTTGGCCGCTGATGGCGGTGCTGTTGGCGGTTCTCGGCGTTCTGATGCTTGGTCTGCAGGATCTTGTGAGTGTCGAGCTTGTATGGGGCGCCGCCGTGCTGGCGGTCTTGGGGGGACTTGGTGCTCTGGTCATGGGCGTTCGTGGTTTCCGCTGGCCAAATCGGGGTGATGCGCTCCGCCGGCTTGATGAGACGTTGCCGGGCCGTCCGCTGCAGGCGCTGATCGACACCCAAGCCGTCGGCGACGCCGACCCGGCAAGCCAAGCCGTCTGGAAGGCGCACAAAGACCGGATGATGGCCCGCGCCGCCGAAGCGCGCGCGGTTGGCGGCGACTTGCGCGTGTCGAACCGCGATCCGTTTGGGCTGCGCTATGCTGCGCTGCTCGTCTTTGTTGTCGCCCTGTCCTTTGGGTCGATCTGGCGCGTTGGTTCCGTGTCAGACATGGCGCCGGGTGCCGCAGACGGGCTGGCCAGTGGCCCGGTCTGGGAAGGCTGGGCCGAAAGCCCGCGCTATACCGGGCGCCCGACCATCTACCTCAATGACATCGCCGAGGGCCCGTTGGATGTGCCGATGGGCACACTGATCACCCTGCGCTTTTACGGCGAGGTCGGCGCGCTGACGCTGGCCGAAACCGTGTCTGGCCGCACGGGCGAAGTGCCGCCCGCCTCGGCCCCCGAACAGGATTTCGTGGTCACACAGTCCGGCGAGATTGCAGTCAACGGCCCAGGCGGGCGCATCTGGAACATCGCCGTCGTCGCAGACCAGCCCCCAAGTGTCGACATCACCCGTCCACCCGAAGCATCGGCGCTGGGCGAAATGACACTGCCCTTTGCTGCCCGCGACGATTACGGCGTTGAGGCGGGCGAGGCGCGTTTTGCGCTGAATCTATCCGCTGTGGACCGTCGTCATGGCCTCATGGTCGAACCTGATGCGCGCCCGGAACTGACCGTTGCGCTGCCGATGCCCTTTACCGGTCAGCGCGCCGAATTCGAAGAAGACCTGATCGGCGATTTTTCGGAACACCCATGGGCCAACCTGCCGGTGTCGATGACCATGTCCGTCTTGGACGCCGCTGAACAGCAGGGGCTAAGCGACGCGCAAACCCATATCCTACCCGGACGCCGCTTCTTTGATCCATTGGCTGCTGCCATCATCGAACAACGTCGTGACTTGCTTTGGTCGCGCCAGAACGCCGACCGTGTGGCGATGCTCTTGCGCGCGGTGGCGTACAAACCCGACGAAGTGTTCCGCAAGGAAATCGACCGTATGCGCATGCAAAAGGCGATCAGAACACTCGAAACCTTTGCCAGCTACGGCCTGACCGATGAACAACAGGACCGCGTTGCGCGGGACCTTTGGGACCTCGCTCTTGGCATCGAAGAGGGCGATCTTGCCAGTGCGCGTGACCGTTTGCGTCGCGCTCAGGAACGGCTGGAACAGGCGATGCGCGAAGGTGCCAGCGAGGCTGAGATCGCTGAACTGATGCGCGAGCTACGCCGTGCCACCGATGACTACATGCGCCAACTGTCCCGACAGGCGCAGCTCAACGCCGAGCAGAACGGCCAGCAGCAACAGGGCGGCCAACAGGGTCAGCAGCAGATGCAGATGAACCAGGACGATCTGCAGCGCATGATGGACCGGATACAGGAACTGATGGAACAGGGGCGCATGGCTGAAGCCGAACAGGCGTTGCAGGAACTGCAGCAAATGCTCGAGAACATGCAGGTGACCCAAGGGCAGGGCGGTCAGGGACAGAACCCCGGCGAACACGCCATGGAAGGTCTGGCCGAGACACTGCGTGAGCAGCAAGGCCTGAGTGACGAAGCCTTCCGCGACCTGCAGGAACAGTTCAACCCGAACGCCCAGGCCGGTGAAAGCCAGTCCAACGAGGGCAGTGACGGTGGACAGGGCCGCGGCCAACAGCACAGCCAGGGCGGCGCGGGTCAGGGTCAGCAGGGCGATGACCAGCAGGGCGGCGAAGGTGAAAACCAGGCCGACGGTCAGGGCGAGGGGCAAGGCTCGCTTGCAGATCGACAGCAGGCGCTCCGCGATGAGCTGAACCGCCAGCAAGGCAATCTGCCCGGCGCGGGCACGCCCGAAGGTGACGCGGCACGTGACGCGCTGGAACGGGCAGGCCGCGCCATGGACGGTGCCGAACAGGACTTGCGAGAAGGTGATTTTGCCGGAGCCATCGACAACCAGAGCCGCGCCATGGAAGCGCTGCGCGAAGGCATGCGGGCACTCGGCGAGGCGATGCAACAGCAGGCGCAGAATGGTGAACAGGGTCAGGGCATGGCCGACAGCGACCGCCAGGCCGAAGCCCGCGACCCGCTGGGCCGCGAGCCGGGGTCAAACGGGTCCATCGGCACCGAAGAGGGATTGTTGCAAGGCGAAGACGTGTACCGCCGTGCGCGTGATCTGCTGGATGAAATTCGCCGCCGCGCCGGCGAAGGCGAGCGTCCCGAAGAAGAACTGAGCTATCTCAAGCGTCTCTTGGACCGGTTCTGATCAGCTTTCGGATGCCATCGCGTCAAGCCACACCAACACACCCGCCAAACGGTCGTTGAGCCACGACCGCGCCCCATCCACGGTCGCGACATAGCCCGACAAGTAAGGGTCGACCTGCGGCACCGCCTGCGCCAGCATCGGTGCGAACGCGTAAAGCGCGATCAACACCACGGCCAACCCGATCATCAACAGGAAACCGCCACGAAACGTGCCGCGCGCCTTTCGAGGTGTGGGCGCGTCGGGGTCGATATCCGGCTGCCGTGTATCGCGTCCACCCGTGGCGCGCAGCGTTGAATTGATTTCTTCGATGTCCGGCAGCAGTTCCTTGCGCGATCCAACCGCTGCTGCCGTTGCCGCCGCTTCGGCGGGGCCCGGCTCTTCGCCACGCAGGCGGGCCATGCGCTCGCGGGCTTCGCGTGCGCGCCTGTCGGTTTCGCTTTCTACGGTGTCGAGGCCGAGGTCCGGTTGGGTCTCTATGGCTTGTGCCGCCCGGGCCTGCTGTTCGCGTTCGGCTTCTTCGCGCAGGATGTCCGTGATTCCGTCATCAAGTTGACGGCGCTGCGGCTCGGGGCCCGCCTCTTCGGGCTCCGGCTTCGGCTCCGGCTCTGGTTCTGGCGACAAAGGAGGAGGCGGTGGCGGCGGCGGGGCTGCCTCGATCCGCTCTTCGTCCTCTCCGGGAACGTCGGGCTCGTCGATCAGGTCCGGCGTGGTCTCTTCGACCATGTCCGGCGCTGGCATATGGTCCGGGTGGTACTGATACCACGTGTTCCCGCAATTTGAACACTGGACATCACGCCCCTCGGTCGGGATTACCTCGTCCGCAACCTCGTACTGGGCGTCGCAATTGGGGCACGTCAACCGCATGGTACGCTCCATACCTTCTTTGAGGCACATCATATGGTGGTATCTGCCCAACGAAAAGCAAGAAGTGGCTGATGAAGCCAGCGGAAGCACATTGAAAGCCGTCTGATGCTGAGGCACAACAGGGGCCAGAACGAAAGGGCAAGGCGTGATCGAGCTGGAGAATGTGGCCTACAGCTACGGCGGGGGCGAGCTTTTGTCGGATATCTCCGTCAAGCTTGCGCCGGGCTCGTTCCATTTTCTGACCGGGCCGTCCGGGGCAGGCAAAACCACCCTTCTCAAGCTCTGTTACGGCGCACTTTTGCCGACGGCCGGGCAGGTCAGGCTCTTTGAAGCGGACGTACGCAGCATGGGCCGCGATGATATCGCGCTTGTACGGCGACGTATCGGCGTGGTGCATCAGGACGTGCAGTTTCTCGATCACCTGCCGGTGGCCGACAATATCGCGTTGCCGCTGACCGTGGCGGGACGCAGCGACGAGGCTGCGGGCGGTGACATGGCGGAATTGATCGGATGGGTTGGTCTTGAGGCGCGTGCCGCGGGCTTGCCACCCGAGTTGTCCGGGGGCGAACGCCAGCGTGCCGCCTTGGCCCGTGCGGTTATCATGTCGCCAGAAGTCGTGCTGGCGGATGAGCCTACGGGAAACATAGACTGGGAGATGTCTCAAAGGTTGCTGACCTTGCTCGTCGAGTTGAACAAAATGGGCAAGACGGTGCTGGTTGCGACCCACGATCTCGGCCTGATCCGCGCCGCAAAGGCACAGGTGCAGGCCCGGGTGCTGCGCATCGCCAACCGCCGCGTGCAACTGGCGGGGGCGGATCTGTGAGGGTCAATCGCGCGCATCTGCGGGATCTGCTGATCGGCGACAGGCAAGCCGACCGCGTCGTGCCGCCCACAGGCTTTACCGCGCGATTGACAGTCTTTGCCGCCGGGGCCATGGCGTTTCTGGCCGTGTTTGCGCTTGCTCTGTCGCTGGCGGCCGGACGGCTTGCTGACCGCTGGGGCAGTGAGCTTGCGCAAACTGCAACATTGCGCATCGTGGCCCCAACCGAACAGCGTGCCGCGCAAACCGATGCGGCCCTGCGCGTGCTCAAGGCGACCCCGGGTGTGGTCACCGCCAACGCGATGAGCGACGCGGAACAGATTGCCCTGCTGGCACCGTGGTTTGGAACGAATCTTCCGCTGGACACCCTTCCGGTGCCGCGTCTCATCGAACTTATCACCGACGACCGGTTCGATGCGCGTGGTCTCAGTCTGCGGCTCGCAGCCGAGGTGCCCGGAGCGGTGCTTGATGACCACACCCGCTGGCGCGCGCCGCTGATCTCTGCGGCAGCGCGGCTGCGTGTTCTTGGGTGGTGCGTGGCGTTGCTGATCGTGGCCGCAGTGGCTGCGATGGTGACACTCGCAGCCAATGCGGCGTTGGCTGCGAACGCTCAAGTGATCGCTGTCTTGCGCCTTGTCGGGGCAACCGACAGCTACATCGCCAACGCATTTGTCCGCCGTTTCACACTGCGCGCGCTGGCTGGCGCCGCTGGCGGCACATTTGCTGGACTGGTCGCGGTCACGTTGCTGCCAACGGGCAGCGCCACGGCACCCGGCTTGCTGACCGGCCTGGGCTTTGCCGGGGCGGGTTGGTTGGTGCCGATCTGTGTTCCGGTGGTTGCTGGGCTGGTCGCCCTCGTGGCCACCGATCTCGCCGCACGGCGCGCTTTGGAAAGATTGTCCTGACACATGCAATACCTGCTTTCGCTTCTTTTTATGTTTCAGGCGTATCTTGCCATGGCCGTTCTCGGGCTGGTTTATGCGCCTTATGCGGCGTTCAGCCCACATGGCGCACGGCGCGCGTGCCAGGCGTATTGCGTCTGGGTCAAATGGACGATGGGTTGGATGATCGGCATCCGCTACGAGGTGCGCGGAACACCCCCGGAAAACGAGGTGCTGGTTGCGGCGAAACACCAGTCGTTCCTGGACATCATGCTGATCTTTCACGCCATGCCCGCAGCCAAGTTCATCATGAAACGTGAATTGCTCTGGACCCCGATCATCGGCCTTTATGCCAAGCGCCTGGGCTGTGTCCCGGTGGCCCGCGGCAAACGTGGTGCCGCTATCCAGAAGATGGTTAAGGACGTTCAGGCCGGGCGGGCGCTGCCGGGACAGCTGGTGATCTATCCGCAGGGCACGCGGGTCGCTCCGGGTATCAAAGCACCCTACAAGGTGGGCACGGCGGTTCTGTATGAACAGTTGGGCCAACCCTGTGTTCCGGTTGCGACGAATGCGGGTCTTTTCTGGCCACGTAGCGGTGTCATGCGCCGTCCTGGCCTTGCCGTGGTAGAGTTCCTGCCGGAAATCCCAACAGGCCTCGCCCGGGACACGTTCATGGCGCAGATCGAAGAGGTCTTGGAACGCAAGTCAGATGCGCTGGCAGCAGGTGGTTACGATGACGTTCATTGACACGATTGAAGGGTTGGAGGCGCTCTACGGCACGCCCGGGGCGCCATCCTTGCGCAAGGTGGCTGACCACCTGACGCCGCTCTATCTTCAGTGGATCATGCGTTCTCGCTTTGTCGTGCTCACCACAGTGGGACCTGAAGGCACCGATGGCAGTCCGCGCGGCGACGATGGCCCGGTGGTCAAACCGCTCGACACGCGCACGCTGGCCATGCCCGACTGGCGCGGCAATCAGCGGCTCGACAGCCTGCGCAATATCGTGGCGGACGGGCGCGTATCGCTGATGTTCATGGTGCCCGGATCAAACACGGTTGTGCGCGTCAACGGTAAGGCTCGGCTGACCGCGGACGAGGATGTGCGCCAGCAGTTCGAACAAAAGGGCCGCCACCCGGCGACTGTGATCGTGATCTCGATTGCCGAGGTCTATACCCAGTGCGCCCGCGCTGTCATCCGCGCCGGGCTCTGGACCCGCGATGACGCAGCGGGTCTGCCCACCGCGGGGCAGATACTGGCCGAGGTGTCCCACGGTGAAGAGGGCGGGGAAGACTACGACAGGGCATGGCCCGAGCGTGCGGCCCGGACCATGTGGTAGCGGCAGTGCCTTAAGGCAGCAGAACCGCGTCAATGGCGTGGATCACACCGTTCGATGCAAACACATCCGGCTGGATCACGTTGGCGTTGTTCACGCGCACGCCCGAGCCGAACTTGCCCACCAGACCGTTCACATCCAGCGTGCCACCCTGCACGGTGGTCACCTGCTGGCGCGTGCCCAGCACGTCGCCTGCGGTGATCTGGCCCGGCACCACGTGGTAGGTCAGGATGCTGACCAACTGATCGCGGTTCTCGGGCAGCAGCAGGCTGTCCACAGTGCCTGCCGGCAGCGCGGCAAAGGCTGCGTTTGTCGGTGCAAAGACGGTGAACGGGCCGGGGCCTTTCAACGTGTCCACCAGACCTGCCGCAGATACCGCCGCAACCAGCGTTGAAAAATCCGGGTTGCCAGCTGCGACATCAACGATGTCGTCGCCAGCAGGCGCGGCACAAGCGCCAAGTGTGAACAAGGCGGCGCCACCGCCGATGAGTTTGAGGGTGCTGCGACGGTTCATATCGAAATCCTTTGTCTGAAAGTTTCGCTGCGTGGTTCATGCCACACTTAGTGCGGGTAAGCCCGCGCACGAGCGAAGAACGCGGAATCGCAACTAAAGTTCCGGTATTTTGACGAAAACCCACCGTGCGGCGGCGGATTTTCGCGCAGCTTGGCGCCGTCAGGCGTGGATCGCCCCCATGCCGCAGGCCAGGGCCGCCTCGCGCACAGCCTCGGAGTAGGTCGGGTGCGCATGGCAGATCATGGCCATATCCTCGGCCGAAGCGCCGAATTCCATGGCCACGCAGATCTCGTGGATCAGATCGCCCGCGGCTGGCCCGATGATATGTGCGCCCAGGATACGGTCCGTTTCCGCGTCGGCGAGAATCTTGACGAACCCGTCTGCGGCAAAGTTCGCCTTGGCCCGGCCATTGCCCATGAAGCCGAACTTGCCCGCCTTGTAGGCGTGGCCCGCATCCTTCAACTGCTGTTCGGTGGCACCGACATTGGCCACTTCCGGATGCGTGTAGATGACGCCCGGAATCACGCCGTAGTTCACGTGCCCATGCTTGCCCGCGATCTGATCGGCGGCAGCGACGCCTTCGTCCTCGGCCTTGTGGGCCAGCATCGGGCCTTCGATCACGTCGCCGATGGCGTAGACGCCGGGAATATTCGTCTGCCAATGGGCGTTCACCGCGATCTGGCCACGCTGGGTCAGCTCGACACCCAGGGCCTCAAGGCCCAGCCCATCGGTAAAGGGCTTGCGCCCAGTGGCCACCAGCACGACGTCCGCGTCCATCACGTGCTCGCTGTCATCTTTGCGCAGCTTGTAGTGCACCTTGGCTTTGGTCTTGGTCGCCTCGACCTTTTGCACGGCGGCACCCATGGTAAAGCTGAGGCCCTGTTTGGTCAGGATCTTCTGGAACTGGCGCTGCACCTCGGTGTCCATGCCGGGCGTGATGGCGTCGAGGAATTCGATCACCTGCACCTCGGTGCCGAGGCGGGCATAGACCGACCCAAGCTCAAGCCCGATGACGCCCGCGCCAATCACCACCATCTTCTTGGGGATCTTCGGCAATTCCAGCGCGCCGGTGGAGGTCACGACGACCTTTTCGTCGATCTCGATCCCCGGGAGACTGGCAGGTTCCGATCCCGAGGCGATGATGATGTTCTTGGCCTCATGCACGTCGTCGCCGATCTGCACCTTTCCCGGTGCGGGGATGCTGCCCCAGCCCTTGAGCCAGTCGATCTTGTTCTTTTTGAACAGAAATTCGATTCCGGTCGTGTTCTGGCCGATGGTGTCGGACTTGTACTGCAGCATCTGCTTCCAATCGACCGACGGGCTTTTGCCCTTGAGGCCCATGGCGGCAAAGTTGTGTTCGGCCTCGTGCAGCATGTGAGAGGCGTGCAGAAGCGCCTTGGACGGGATGCAGCCCACGTTGAGGCAAGTGCCCCCAAGCGTTTCGCGCCCTTCGACGACGGCGGTTTTCAGCCCGTTTTGCGCGCAGCGGATCGCGCAGACATAGCCACCGGGGCCCGAGCCGATCACGATTACGTCGTAAGATGCCATTTTGTTGGTCCTTTTTGAGAGTGCGGAACCGGGGGCCAGCCCCCGGACCCCCGAGGTATTTTTAGCCAGAAGAAGCCAGAGTTGCGATGAGGATCAGGGCCGGTGCGGCAAATCCGACCGTCCAGATGAGCGAGCGCCACGGAACGAGGCCGAGGATGTACGCCGGGATGTAGAGAACGCGTGCGGTGAGGTAGGCCCACGCGCAGGCTGCGGTGAAAGGGGTGGAGGCGTCGGCCAGAGTGACCACGACGGTGGCGATCGTGTAGAGAGCGAGGCTTTCGAAATGGTTTTCCCACGCACGGATGATGCGCCCGGTGCGGCGCGAAACGAGGTCGCGTAGATGCCCGCCCAGTTTGTCCGGATCGCGCGGACCCAGCGGCTTGCCCGCAGGCAGTTCGATATGCGTGCCGGTGGCAACCACGACAAAATGCGCGGTCTGCAGCAAGGCCGCGAGGGCGAGAACGTTGAGTTCAGAGTTCATACCGCTGCCACCGCGTGGGCGATTTGTGCCGCGCGCGCGTCAAAGCTGCCGATGCGGGCGGAGGGGTGGGGTGCGGTGACATGGTCAATCCCGAAGTGGCGCAGCACCCGCGCGCTGTCGATGCCAAGCGCCACCGGGCGGCGGCCCATCAGCTCGTGTCGGCCCACGGCGTCGAAACTGGCGCGGGCGTGCGCCACGTGGATGGTGGAGGAGCGTTTGGGCGTGAGCAGGTGGAAGATGGGAGTGATGTAGATGTCGGCGCGTTTCAGATTCAAGAGTGCCAGCATCCGGTCTATCACCTGATTGAACGGATTGTTCAACAGATAGCCCGTTTTGTACAAAATTTCCCGGTGCGCACGGGCTGATGGCGCGTCGAGCCAGTCCTTGGACATCAGGAGCGGTCCGGTGAGGTTGCCTGATGTCATCTGGATCGGCGAGACGTAGTCGCCATCAAACCCGGTTTCGGCCAGCGTCGGATATCCCGGCAGCCGAAAGGCACGGCGCGCCGCGATGGCGCGTTGGTATGCGTCCGCAAGCGTCATGCGCCGATCAGCGGGACCACCATGAGCGCGAGGCCTGCCAGCGAGGCAAACCATGCCACGGACCGCACCAGCGGAAGGCCGGATGCGTAGGCGGGGATGTAGGCGATCCGGGCCCAGAACCAGAGTGCGGCCCCGGTGGCCGTGGTGGCGGTGGCGAGATCGGTGACCTTGAGCATCAGAGCCAGCGCGATGAACGCGGGCAGGTTGTAGACATAATTGCGCAGGGCCCGTTCAACGCGACCTGCTACTGCGTTCTGGTCGCGCGCTTCGTCCTGCGGACCGAGGGCCCAGCCGATGCCTTTGGAGAGGTCCGACAACGTGGCCTGGATCAGCATGTGGGCGATCAGCAGGATCACTGCGTAGGTGAGGTAGGTGAGTTCTGGGGTCATGTCAGTCTCCTTTGCCGCGGCTCAGGCCGCCTGGTCCATGTGATAGACCACGTCGGCGAAACGCGGAACGGGAAAGGTAAACAACACCTTCATATCCGAGTGCGCGGTGAAGCCGTGTGGCTGGCCTGCCGGGATAAACAGCGTGTCGCCGGGGTTGAGCGGGACGGATTGGTCAGAAAGCAATGCCTCGCCCGATCCGTCGAGGATGTACATCGTCTCGACGACGTCGTGGTGGTGCAACTCTTCTGCATGGCCAGCGGCAAGATAGAAAATGCCTTGGCAAAGGTCATCCGAGGGCCCGCCCTTGGCGTCGACCAGCAGTTCGTACTTCATTCCGCCCTTGCGGGCCTCGTCCATAACGCGGATGCCAGGTGCGCCTGCGGGGATGTGAATGGGAAGGGTCATTTTGGTATCTCCTGTCGATGGGTCAGGAGCGAAACGCGAGGTTGCGGGGATGGTTGCACGCCGCGACGGTACGACACGGATGGATGCCGCCAAGCACCGATTGACCAGGCAAGGTGCTTGGCTGCGGTGTGCAAACATTTTCGCGCTTTGTCTCACAAATCCATCAACAACCGCCGCGGGTCCTCAAGCGCCTCTTTCACGCGGACGAGGAATGTCACAGCACCTTTGCCGTCCACGATGCGGTGGTCGTAGCTGAGGGCGAGGTACATCATCGGGCGGATCACGATCTCGCCGTTCACGACCATCGGACGCTGCTGGATCTTGTGCATGCCGAGGATGCCCGACTGCGGCGGGTTCAGGATCGGCGAGGACATCAGCGAGCCGTAGACGCCGCCGTTGGAGATGGTGAAGGTGCCGCCCTGCATTTCGGCCATACTCAGCTTGCCGTCCCGGGCGCGGGCGCCTTTTTCGGCGATCTGCTTTTCGATGGCGGCAAAGGACATGGAGTCCGCGTCGCGGATCACCGGGACCACGAGGCCCGTGGGCGTGCCCGCGGCGATGCCCATGTGCACGAAGTTCTTGTAGACAATGTCGGTGCCGTCAATCTCGGCATTGACCTCGGGGACCTCACGCAGGGCATGGCAGCACGCCTTTGTAAAGAAGGACATGAACCCCAGCTTGATCCCGTGTTTCTTGGCAAAGAGGTCTTTGTATTCGTTGCGCAGGGCCATCACCTCCGTCATGTCCACCTCGTTATAGGTGGTGAGCATGGCGGCGGTGTTCTGGCTGTCCTTGAGGCGCTTGGCGATGGTCTGACGCAGGCGGGTCATCTTGACCCGTTCCTCGCGGGCGGCATCGTCGGCGGGCACCGGCGCGCGGGGTGCGGCGGCGACCGGAGCGGGGGCCGCGGTGCTGGCAGCGACCGCCGCGGCGCGGGCGACGTCGTCCTTCATGATGCGCCCGTCGCGGCCGGTGCCGGTCACTTGGTCTGCGAGCAGGCCGGCCTCGGCCATTGCCTTTTGCGCGGAAGGGGCGTTTTCGACGTCTGTGCGGCCCGTGCTGGCAGGTGCCGCGGCGGGTGCGGGCGCGGGCGCGGCGGGGGTGGCTGCGGCCGATACGGCGCCCGAGGCGGAGATCACTGCCAGCTTGGCGCTGGCGTCGACGGTGGTGCCTTCGGGCGCCGTGATTTCAGCCAGCACACCCGAGGCGGGCGCGGGCACTTCGACGCTGACCTTGTCGGTTTCCAACTCGCACAGCATTTCGTCCGGTGCGACGGCATCGCCCACGGCCTTGAACCAGGTGGACACGGTTGCTTCGGTGACGCTTTCACCGAGGGTCGGGACCATCACATCGACACTGTCGCCACCGGGGGCGGGCGCCTCTTTGGCCTCGGGCGCGGCCGCATCGGCCTTGGCCGCCGGGGCTGCTGCGGCTGCAGCGCCTTCGGCGATGGTGGCGAGCAGGGCGTCGACGCCAACGGTCGATCCTTCGGAGGCGATGATGTCACCGAGCGTACCAGCCACAGGGCTTGGCACTTCGACGGTCACCTTGTCAGTTTCCAGTTCACAGAGCATCTCGTCCACCGCGACCGCGTCGCCGGGGTGTTTGAACCAGGTGGCGACGGTGGCCTCGGTCACGCTTTCGCCCAGTGTGGGCACGCGCACATCTGTTGTCATAGGTCTTGTCCTTTGATGGTCAGCGCGTCGTCAACGAGCGCGGCTTGCTGTGCTTTGTGTTGGCTGGCCAGGCCCGTTGCAGGGCTGGCGGATGTGGCGCGGCCCGCGTATACGGGGCGCGAATGCTTGGCCTTGATGCGGCTGAGCACCCATTCGATGTTGGGTTCGATAAAGCTCCATGCGCCCTGGTTCTTGGGCTCTTCCTGGCACCAGACCATTTCGGCTTGCTTAAAGCGTTCGAGCTCTTTCACGAGACTGATCGCCGGGAACGGATAAAACTGTTCGATGCGGAGCAGGTAGACATCGTCGATGCCGCGCGCGTCGCGCTCTTCGAGCAGATCGTAATAGACCTTGCCCGAGCACATCACGACGCGTTTGATCTTGTTGTCCTTGACCAGCTTGGTGTCAGAGTTGCCGTGCTGGGCATCGTCCCAAAGCACGCGGTGAAAGGACGATCCGGTCACGAATTCCTCGGTCGTGGACACAGCCAGTTTGTGCCGCAGGAGCGATTTCGGCGTCATCAGGATCAGCGGCTTGCGGAAGTCGCGGTGGATCTGGCGGCGCAGGATGTGGAAGTAGTTGGCGGGCGTCGTGCAGTTGGCCACGATCCAGTTGTCCTGTCCGCACATCTGCAAAAACCGTTCCAGCCGGGCCGAGGAGTGTTCGGGGCCTTGCCCTTCGAACCCGTGGGGCAAGAGCACCACGAGGCCAGACATCCGCAGCCATTTGGACTCGCCCGAGCTTATGAACTGGTCGAACATGATCTGCGCACCGTTTGCGAAATCGCCGAACTGCGCTTCCCACAGCGTCAGTGCGTTGGGCTCGGCAAGGCTGTAGCCGTATTCAAAGCCCAGTACCGCATATTCGGAGAGCATCGAGTCGATGACCTCGTATTGCGCCTGACCGGCGCGGATGCTGTTGAGCGGATAGTAGCGTTCTTCGGTTTCCTGGTTGACGAGACCCGAGTGCCGTTGGCTGAACGTGCCACGGGTGCTGTCCTGACCTGCAAGGCGTACGGGGTAGCCTTCGGTCAGGAGCGAGCCGAAAGCGAGCGCCTCACCCGTGGCCCAGTCAAAACCCTTGCCGCTGTCGAACATCGCCTTGCGGCTGTCGAGCAGGCGGCCAACGGTCTTGTGCAACGGGAAGCCTTCTGGGACGGAGGTCAGCGCAGAGCCGACCTCGGCAAAGGTTTCGGGTTTGATCGAGGTCTGTCCGCGATTGTATTCGCCGTCGTCACGGTCGAGATGGGACCACTTCCCATCAAGCCAATCAGCCTTGTTCGGTTTGAAATCCTTACCGGCCTCAAACTCTTCGTTCATGCGCGCCTGGAAGGCGGCTTTCATGTCCTCGATCTCGCCTTCGGGGATCAGTCCGTCGCGCACCAGCCGTTCGGTGTACAGTGTCAGAGTCGTCTTGTGGCCCTTGATCCGCTTGTACATCACCGGGTTGGTGAACATGGGCTCGTCGCCCTCGTTATGGCCAAAGCGGCGGTAGCAGAAGATGTCGATCACCACGTCCTTGCCGAATTTCTGGCGGAACTCGGTGGCGACCTTGGCGGCGTGCACCACGGCTTCGGGGTCGTCGCCGTTGACGTGGAAGATCGGCGCCTCGACCACCAGCGCGTTGTCGGTCGGATAGGGCGAGGAGCGTGAAAAGTGCGGCGCGGTGGTAAAGCCGATCTGGTTGTTGACCACGATATGCATGGTGCCACCCGTCTTGTGCCCCTTGAGGCCCGACAGGGCAAAACACTCTGCCACGACACCTTGCCCCGCAAAGGCTGCGTCGCCATGCAGCAGGATCGGCATGACCCTGGTGCGCGCATCGTCGCCCAACTGGTCTTGCTTGGCGCGCACCTTGCCCAGTACCACAGGGTTGACGGCCTCAAGGTGCGACGGGTTGGCCGTCAGGCTGAGATGGACGCTGTTGCCGTCGAACTCGCGATCTGACGACGCGCCGAGGTGATATTTCACGTCGCCGGAACCGTCGACCTCGTCGGGTTTGAAACTGCCGCCTTGGAATTCGTTGAAGATCGCGCGGTAGGGTTTGGCCATCACGTTGGCCAGCACCGACAGACGCCCGCGGTGCGGCATTCCAATCACGATATCCTGCAAGCCCAAGGCACCGCCGCGCTTGATGATCTGCTCCATCGCGGGGATCAGGCTTTCGCCGCCATCAAGGCCAAAACGCTTGGTGCCCATGTATTTGACGTGCAGGAATTTCTCGAAACCTTCGGCCTCGACCATCTTGTTCAGGATCGCCTTGCGGCCCTCGCGGGTGAACGCGACCTCCTTGCCGAACCCTTCGATCCGCTCCTTGAGCCAGCCGGCCTCTTCGGGGTTGGAGATGTGCATGTACTGCAGCGCAAACGTACCGCAATACGTGCGTTTGACGATGGCGAGGATTTCGCGCATGGAGGCATGCTGCAGGCCGAGGACGTTGTCGATAAACACGGGCCGGTCCAGGTCTGCTTCGGTAAAGCCGTAGGATTTGGGATCCAGTTCCGGGTGTGGGGTGTTGTCACGCATGCCCAGTGGATCGAGGTCGGCCACGAGGTGGCCACGGATCCGGTAGGCGCGGATGATCATCAGGGCGCGGATGCTGTCCAGCACGGCACGCTTGATCTGGTCTTCGTTGACCTCGACGCCCTGTTCGGCGGCTTTGGCCTTGATCTTGTCGCCTGCCGCCTTTGCTTCGGCCGGGGCGGGCGCCCATTCGCCCGTCAGCGCGGCTGTCAGGTCGTCGGCGGGTTGCGGCGGCCAATCGGTGCGCGCCCAGCTTGGCCCTTCCGCCTCGCGCTTGACGCTGACCTCATCGTCGCCCATCGCCTTGAAAAACGTCTGCCAGCTTTCGTCGACAGCCGCCGGATCATTGGCATAACGCGCATACATCTGTTCGAGGTATTCCGCATTGTGCCCCTGCATGAATGATGAGGCGTGGAACTGGTCGTTGGGCGAGTGTTCGGTCATCGGTGCGTCCTTTGGACTGGGGCAGAGTGGGCAGCGTCGCCGACCCTACGTGTGAGAGTGTGCTGACAGCCTCCGTCAAGCCGGTGGCGGTCCCCACTGGTTGGTTTCGGGTTGTGACGGACGGGTGAGCCACCAGATAAACATCAACGTGATCGCCAGTTGGATCAGCCCGACAAGCCCACCGACAGCGACAGCGAACATGTTGGGCATCTGGGCACCCGAAGCGATTGCATCGGCGTCCGGCATGTTGGGTGTCAGCAGCATGGCAACCAGCGACACACCGAACGGGATCAGAATGTACCAACCCGGTCGTCCGGTGTCCTGCAAACGCCGAAATCCAACCCCAAGGCCCGGTGCCAGTAGCGCCAGCGCGACGATTGCGTAAATCCAGACAGAAATGAGCTGTGTGACCACTGCAATGATCACAAAAGCAAGCACGAACCACCAGTATTCCGATCGTTGCGCGCGGCCCGAGAAGTTGACGTAGTTTTCCAAAACCACCTTTTTGACTGCTGAAACCGGGTCCATCATTTCCTTCTTCCTGTCAGAAATCCTTTGGTTTATTATAAGTTTGTGCGCGCCGCGCTGTGTGCCCGGCGCGCCTGAAATCACCCTTTGATCGCTTCCATCACCGCCTCGCCCAGCGTCGCGGGGCTGTCGGCCACCACGATGCCGGCGCTGCGCATGGCCTCGATCTTGTCCTCGGCACCGCCCTTTCCACCGGCGACAATCGCGCCCGCGTGGCCCATACGGCGGCCCGGAGGGGCAGTGCGGCCCGCGATGAAACCGGCGGTGGGTTTCCAGCGGCCTTTCTTTTTCTCATCGGCAAGAAATTGCGCCGCGTCCTCTTCCGCGGACCCGCCAATCTCACCGATCATGATGATGCTTTCGGTCTCGTCATCGGCGAGGAACATCTCGAGCACGTCGATATGTTCGGTGCCCTTGATCGGATCGCCGCCAATACCCACGGCGCTGGACTGGCCAAGGCCCATGTCCGTGGTCTGCTTGACCGCCTCGTAGGTCAGGGTGCCAGAGCGCGACACCACCCCTACGCTGCCGCGTTTGTGGATGTGGCCGGGCATGATGCCGATCTTGCAGGCGTCGGGCGTGATCACGCCGGGGCAGTTGGGGCCCACAAGGCGCGATGTCGACCCTTCGAGTGCGCGCTGCACTTTCATCATGTCGAGTACGGGGATCCCTTCGGTGATGCAGACGATCAGGGGCATCTCGGCGTCGATGGCTTCGAGGATGGAGTCCGCGGCAAAGGGCGGCGGCACGTAGATGACGCTGGCGTTGGCTTCGGTCCTTGCCATCGCCTCGTGCACCGAGTTGAAGACCGGCAGATCAAGATGGGTTGTCCCACCTTTGCCGGGTGTCACACCGCCGACCATCTTGGTGCCGTAGGCGATCGCCTGTTCGGAGTGGAAGGTGCCCTGCGATCCAGTCAGGCCCTGACAGATCACTTTGGTGTTTTCATCGATGAGTACGGCCATTCCGGGTCCTTTTCACGTCTCGAGAGGTGGGTTTGCTGCGCCCACGCGGGCGGCATAGGGAACACGGGCCAGAGCGATCCGGCCGGTGAGAAATTTCAGGTAGGTGGACAAGGGATACGCCACTTCGTGCCAGCCGCGGCGGGTCTTTTGCAGCCACTTTTCCATGCCTTCGGGCTTTTTGCGGTGGGTGAGGCTGGCGGGCACGCCTTGGGGTTCGTTGCCTTGGGTCACAAGCGCCGGATTGACCTGGTAAGTCACGACGGCGCGTGCGGCGGGCGACGCATTGCGATTGAACAGGTGGTTGTCGATGGAGACGCGAAACGGGCGGTGCGCCAGCATGATCCGGGCACCGTCCCGGTTCAGAATATATCCGGCCGAGCCCACATGCCGCGAAAACAGCCGTCGCAAAGAGCGGCCGAGATGATCGGGGCCAGACCGTTCCAACAGCACCTTGGTGTCGCGGCCGTTCCAGCGCTCGATCTTGACCAGATGAGCGTCATCAGGCCACCAGGACAAATCTGCCAGCCACGCCGCGATGTCGGGCGAGATGTACACATCATCTTCGAGAATCACGCAAAACTCTGCACCCGTCTCAAGAAACCGTTCCCAGGCAAGTTCATGGCTGATCGTGCAGGCCATATTGCCCGGTTGAAACACACCCCACGGGCCGGTGCGTGTGCAATGCTCGAGCAGCTTTTCGGGTGCGTGTTCCTTCATGTCGAAGGCGGGCAGGAAACGTGCGGTGATACCAGCTGTGGCCAGTTCTGCCTGCATATGCGCGCGCCGCTCGCTGGCGCGTGCAAGGTTGATGACCTCTGTGTAAACAGTCCCGGTCATGCGCCGCCCCATTCGTAACCCGCAGGCAGGCGGTCGACGCGGATAAACGTGCGCGGCCCGGGCAGGGTGCCGATCTCGACCACTGCGACCCGACCACGCAAAAGCGCGCGTGCTTCGATCATTTCCGTGGTGTTCTTGCGTGCAAAGGGTTTCGGCAATGCGATGGGAGTGCCAAAGACCGGCTGCATCGCCATTTTGGCAGTGACTGCACGCATTGCATCTGATGCATGCGCGCCGTCAAAAGCGACTTCGCAGCGGCGCTCGGAGTATTCGGGCGCCTGGGGTGCAGCCTCCAACGAGCTGTCCCAGAAAGTCAGGTCAAAGGGCAGTGGGGCACCGGCGGTCCGTTCCATGTTGGTGCGTGCGGCGGATGCAGTTTGGCCGGCCTTGAAACACCAATCGGTGAAGGCCTGGATCGCCGGTTCTGCACCGGCAACGCTGGCCGACACAAGCAAGCCCAGCACGGATGCCACTTTTAACGCCACGCGACAGTCACCCCGACCCCAAAGATGTTGCTGCGCACACTCACAGTTGTGCCTTCGGGGGCGCCGATGATGCGGAACGACTGTTTTGACCGCCCTTCGGGTGTGACCGGTTGCAGCCCGAACCCGGCCGCTGTGATCGCGTCGATTTTGGCTTGGGCGGTGGCACGGCCGCCGGGCCCGATTGCCGTCACCGTGCACAGGGCCACCGCATCGGCTGCTTCCGGATTTACACCGACCACAAATCGGACGGGTCCATCATCAATGCCGCCGGTCACCGCCTGTGCATTGTTTTCGGATGCAACGCGTGCGGGTTTATCAAAATCCCGTTCGTTCACCGCCGTCGCGCGTGCGACCAATCGCGCCTCATCGGTAATGGATGCCACACAGATGTCGGCAAAGGCCTGAACTGCACGCGCCCGCCGCGTGGTCGGCCGTGATCGCGCGGGAATGGTCAGTGTGGCCGACGATGTATTTTGAAATCGTGCGTCGGGCACCCCCGGTTGCCGTGCCTGGGCGGCACCGATCCGTGCGGCTTCGTTCAGCGGTTGACGCTGTTCCAGCCAGACCGCGGTCGAGGCCAGACCAACGGGGGGAAAGTTCTCTGTCGGGATATCCGGGCGTTCGTCGCATGCCGCCAAGGGCAGTAGGGCGGCTGCCAGCAAAAGTCGTTTCATGAAAGTCCCCCGCGACCGGTTTCGAAATGTTGTTTTGACACGGTCATCGCACATGACCGGCCATGCGAATGCCAATGCCGCTTGGGTCGATGTCCACAAGCGTTGTGATGTCGTGACCCGGAAAAACGCCTTCGACGACGATCACGAACCACGGCACGTCATGCAACTCGGATATCGCCATGTTACTTGCGGGCAGAACGCGCATCTCGCCCATGACGGCAGACATCAGGCCTGACGCAGACAGCATTGCGTGCACCTCGCCGGCGACCTGCGCGCCATCTCCGAACGCACCGAATTCGCGGCCCACCTCGCACTCGATCCAGTGCCCTGCGGACACTGTGATGCGCTGAAGATACGCGGTCGTGAAATCACGACCATCCATTTGCTCCATCACGATGGAATGGCCTGCCGTCGATTTTGCAAAGGTCTTTTGCGGCAGGGGCGAAAGTGTTGTCAGCCGTGGTTCCAGCCCTGCGGGGTCCGAAATCGCCTGTCCGCAGACTGTCAGATATGACTGCCACAATACGGGAAACTGTGCGGCCACGCCTTGCGCACGCGCTTGGCCGACGCTTCCGGCCAGAAGCGCCGAACAAACCAGCATGTACGCCAGGCGACCCATGCTGAATTTACCCCTTAACCGCCTTGACGATTTTTTGCGCGCCGTCCTTGAGATCGTCGGCAGCGATCACGTCAAGGCCGGAGCTGTTGATGATGTCCTTGCCCTGTTGCACGTTTGTGCCCTCGAGCCGGACCACCAGCGGCACCTGCAAGCCAACCTCCTTGACCGCGGCAACCACGCCTTCGGCGATGACGTCGCACCGCATGATGCCGCCAAAGATGTTGACCAGGATGCCTTTGACGTTCGGGTCAGACGTGATGATCTTGAACGCCTCGGTCACCTTTTCCTTGGTTGCACCACCACCCACATCGAGAAAGTTGGCGGGCTCGGCACCATAAAGCTTGATGATGTCCATCGTGGCCATGGCAAGGCCCGCGCCGTTGACCATGCATCCGATCTCACCATCCAGCGCGATGTAGTTCAGGTCATATTTGCTGGCGGCAAGTTCCTTGGGGTCTTCCTCGGTCTCGTCGCGCAATTCGTTTATGTCGGCATGGCGGTAGATGGCGTTGCCGTCAAAACCCATCTTTGCATCAAGACACTTCAGATCGCCGCCGTCGGTCACGATCAGTGGATTGATCTCGAGCATCTCCATGTCTTTTTCGATGAACATCTTGTAAAGCGTGCCCATCAGGCCGACGCATTGTTTCACCTGCTTGCCCGTGAGGCCAAGCATGAAGGCGATGCGGCGGCCATGGTAGGCCTGATATCCGGTGGCCGGATCAACGCTGAAGCTCAGGATTTTTTCGGGCGTTTCGGCGGCAACCTCTTCGATATCCATTCCGCCTTCGGTTGAACACACAAAGCTGACGCGGCTGGTCGCGCGATCGACAAGAAGGGCGAGGTACATCTCTGTTTCGATGCCCGAGCCGTCTTCGATGTAAATGCGGTTGACCTGCTTGCCTGCAGGACCGGTCTGGTGCGTCACCAGAGTCCGTCCCAGCATCTTTTTGGCTTCCTCGGCGGCTTCACCCACCGACTTGGTCAGGCGCACACCGCCCTTTTCGCCAGCGTCAGCTTCCTTGAACGATCCCTTGCCGCGACCGCCGGCGTGGATCTGCGCCTTGACCACCCAAAGCGGTCCGTCGAGCTCGCCTGCGGCCGTCTTGGCGTCTTCGGCTTTGAGAACGACGCGCCCATCCGAGACCGGGGCCCCGTAGCTGCGCAAAAGGGCCTTGGCCTGGTATTCATGGATATTCATTGCAAATCGGTCCCGTTTGGTACTGCGGTTACTGCTGTAATCCAACGAAGCTAAAGCGCACGTAAACAGGAAATATGTCGCAAAGTGGAAATTCAGCGCAAAAAGACGATTTTGTGATCACACCCAGAAAATGTGTGATCACAAAATTAGGGGCGCTAACTAGAATCGCCGCTCAAAGCGTCTACAGCTTTGCAACGCCTTTGTTTTCTTGATCCGCTTCATGGTGATCCAAACGTTAGCCGGTCAGTTTGAACCAGGCAAATTGCAATCGGTGCTTAAGTGATTTGAGCAGGAACACCGGGCTTTTACGACGCCTGACTTCGTCTGTCTTGTGCGTCGGATCAAAACCAATGTGCCGTACGTTGCCAGCCTCAAGATAAGCGAGTCGAAATCCGCGCAATTTGTAGTGCAGGCTCAGGTCCCGCTCTGGCCCGATGCTCGCATAAGGCGCATGTGCCGTGTAGTCCGCCGTGCGGCGCAAGCCCGGGTTGAAAGAAAAACTGCCCCAGCGGCGGTGATCCTTGGGGTTGGCAAGCCGCACTGGAACACCCGCAACCTCAGCCGGCGCGGCACGATTTTGCGCCTCCGGCGCTTCCGCCCAATCACGCAGCATGACGGCATGGATGTCGGGTTGCGCGGACAGGATTGCGCGGCTTTCGTCGATGAAAAGCGACGTCGGAAAAACCCAATCATCTTCGCAGTGATAAATGAATGGTGTGTCGACATGCGCATAAGCCCGGTCGATCGACGCGATCTGACCGAGGTTGCGGTCATTCTGCAAGAAAAGATGTGGTGTGTCGCCGAGCGCATCCGCAACCACCTGACCTATCGTCAGATCATCGCTGTCCTCGATGACGATAATACGTTTCACCGCGCTCAGATCGCACGCGGTGATGCTTTGCAGCGTTTCCGCCAAAACGTCTGGCCGCTTGCAAGACGTCAGCACGATTGTCGTGTCTTGGGTCATTGCCGCGGCCCGGGGTCAGTTCAGGTCAAGGTGCCGTCGATGCCCTTGCATGCTTCCATCAGGCCCTGAACGGCTTTGACGGACGCGTCGAACATCTCCTGCTCTTCCTTGGTGAGCTTGATGTTCACGATCCGCTCGACCCCGCCGGCGCCGATCACCGTCGGCACGCCGACGTACATGCCCTTGAGACCGAAATCACCGTCACAATGCGCGGCACAGGGCAACACGCGCTTTTGGTCCTTGAGGAAAGCCTCGGCCATTTCGATGGCGCTGGTCGCAGGGGCATAGAAGGCAGACCCGGTTTTCAGGAGCCCGACGATTTCCGCACCGCCGTCACGCGTACGTTGCACGATGGCGTCCATCTTTTCCTGCGTGGTCCAGCCCATGTCGATCAGGTCTGGCAGAGGGATACCCGCAACCGTGGAGTAGCGCACCGACGGTACCATCGTGTCGCCGTGGCCGCCCAGCACGAAGGCTGTTACATCGCGCATGGACACGTTGAATTCCTCGGCGAGGAAGTGCCGGAACCGCGCGCTGTCGAGAACGCCAGCCATGCCACACACTTTCTCGGCCGGCAGGCCGGAAAACTGCTGCAGCGCCCAGACCATCGCGTCGAGCGGGTTGGTGATACAGATGACGAAAGCGTCGGGCGCATGATCGCGAATGCCTTCGCCCACAGATTTCATGACCTTGAGGTTGATGCCCAAGAGGTCATCGCGGCTCATGCCGGGTTTGCGCGGCACCCCTGCGGTCACGATGCAAACGTCAGCGCCTGCGATGTCTGCATAGTCCTGCGTGCCCTTCAGCTTGGCATCAAACCCTTCGGATGGTCCGGATTCAGCGATGTCGAGCGCTTTGCCTTCAGGAGTGCCCTCCGCGATGTCAAACAGGACGACGTCGCCCAGTTCCTTGAGCGCGACAAGGTGGGCGAGTGTGCCGCCGATTTGACCTGCGCCGATCAGCGCAATCTTGGGTCTGGCCATGAGGGAAAATCTCCAAACGTGTGTTTTGTCGCGCCGGTGCGTAGCGCGATGTGACCTGTCGTGCAAGTGTGCTGCGATGCAGCATCCGTGCGGCAAGCTGCTGGCGACGGGGTGCACGGCGGACTAAAGGTGGGTAATTATGGCGTATCGTGGATGAATTGAATGCTTGAACTGACCTTGGGCTTTTTTGCAGTTGCAGCACCTGCTGCGATCTTTGCTGGCATTTCAAAGGGTGGATTTGGATCTGGTGCGGCATTTGCATCCGCGTCGATTCTGGCGCTGATCCTGGAACCGGGCGTGGCGTTGGCGGTGATGTTGCCGCTTTTGATGCTGATCGATTTGGCCACCCTGCGACCGTATTGGGGCCGTTGGAACCTGCGGGCTTCGGCGCTGATGATTGCCGGCGGGGTGCCTGGCGTTGCGCTGGGCGCCTGGCTTTACACCCAAACCGATGCGGATGTGTTTCGCGTGTTGATCGGTCTTATTTCAATCGGCTTCGTCGGGTGGCAAATCAGCAAGGCGCGCGGCTGGATCCCCGAGGCGCGCTCGGCCTTGCATCCCGCATATGGGGCGATCGCCGGGCTGTTTTCCGGGTTTACAAGCTTTGTCAGTCACGCAGGCGGTCCGCCCGCGGCGGTTTATTTGCTGTCACTGAAAGTCGGCAAGACCGAGTATCAAGCCAGCACCGTACTTGTGTTTTGGGCCATCAATATCGCCAAGTTCATTCCCTATACGTTTCTTGGCATGTTCACCATCGAGACGACTTGGGCCAATCTGGCGTTGGCGCCTTTTGCTCTTTTTGGTGCTTGGCTGGGCGTTAAGGCGCATCACGTCGTGCCGGAACGCGCGTTCTTTGCGTTGACATATGTGTTGCTTCTCGTGACAGGGACAAAGCTGATCTGGGATGGCCTGACCTGATCAGGCGCGCAGAATTCTGAAAATTTGTTTGGAAAATCGGGTGTGCGGCCATGCGCACATGCGGGCCCGGGCAGACGAAACTCCGCCCAAGCCAGGGATCTTAGGCGTCGTTGCCCTTGGCAGGTAGGGCTTCCGCCAATTCCTCGAACGCCTGACCGGACGCAACGAGGCAAGTCAAGCCATTTGGCGTGGTGATCGTAATGGTCCAAGAGCCTGACTCTTCCGACGCAAACACTTCCACAACCGAGTTGTTGGCACCAAGCCCCATTGACTGACGTGTTTCACCGTAGCCATCGGCCAGACGCGTCACCACGATTTCCCGGGGTGCACAATTGCGCGCTTGCTGCGCTTGCGCTGCGCTGCTGCCTATCGCTGCAAATGCAACGGTCGCGGCCAGAGCGCCCTTCCATTTCGTATTCCAAAACATAGTCTTCGCCTTTCGAGCAAAGGCACTCACCACGAGTCATCTGGCCGATCCGGGGGTGTCCCGGCGATGACCGGGCAGCCCCGGTTTCCCGTTTGATTCTCCTTCCGCAAAGTCCTCGGCGGCCC
The DNA here is from genome assembly GCA_038532285.1 of Pseudomonadota bacterium. GTDB lineage: Bacteria > Pseudomonadota > Alphaproteobacteria > Rhodobacterales > Rhodobacteraceae > Tateyamaria. The sequence goes on from JBCBAV010000003.1 coordinate 64,117, forward strand.
TGCCGAAACGGCCCTCCCGGAGAGATCAGAACGCTGGCAGGGTGACGAAGACCCCTTGAGTATTGGTTAATGCGCCGCGCGCCGATGCGCGCAATTTGATCTGTGTGCCGCGTCTGCACCAAAATGAGGCAGAAAAATTTCTGCGATGCGGCGAGATTTCGCTTGAACGATCTGCAAATAAATGAACAAAACTGCGCAACTTTATGTCGCGCAGGAATATCCCATGGCTGTCAGTCGCCCTCTTCGCTCGGTGTTATATATCCCGGCTTCGAAGCCGCGCGCGCTGGACAAGGCGCGAAGCCTGCCGGTTGATGCCATCATTTTTGACCTCGAAGATGCCGTGTCCGCCGAAGAGAAAGAGGCCGCGCGTGTCACTCTTTCGGCCGCGTTGCATCAGGATGGTTATGGCCCGCGTCTGAAGGTGATCCGTATTAACGGGCTTGATACCGCGTGGGGCGAAGATGACGCACGTGCCGCCGCAGAGATGGCCGCCGACGCGATTTTGCTGCCCAAGGTGTCAACCCCAGCTGACCTTGACGCGCTGGCCGGTATCGTTGGTGCGCGGGACCTGTGGGCGATGATGGAAACGCCAATGGGTATGCTGAATGCTCCAGCGATTGCCAGCCATCCACATCTGCGTGCAATGGTGATGGGTACAAACGATCTTATCAAAGATCTGCAATCGCGGTTCCGCCCGGATCGCCTGCCTTTGCAGACTGGATTGGGCCTGTGTGTTCTGGCGGCCAAGGCGCATGGCATCGCTGTCATCGATGGTGTGTACAACGCTTTCAAGGATGACGAAGGGCTGCGCGCGGAATGTGAGCAAGGCCGCGATATGGGTTTTGACGGCAAAACCCTGATCCATCCCGCTCAGGTCGAAATTGCAAATCAGGAATTCGCTCCAACACCTGATGAAATCGACTTGGCCCGACGGCAGATCGAAGCATTCCAGCAAGCTGAGGCGCAGGGCCAGGGTGTTGCTGTTGTTGATGGACGGATCGTTGAAAACCTGCACGTCGTGACAGCGCGCGAAACGCTGGCCAAGGCGCACGCTATTGATGCGCTGGCGGCAGAATGACCTGCGGCCGTTGCTCATCATCTTTGCGCTCTGCACCAGCAGTGCGGTTTGACACAGACATCTGAAAACGGACCATAACGTTGAAATTATACAGATTTCTATCAGAAGAAGACACCTCAGCCTTTTGTCACAAAGTGACAGCAGCGTTGAACTCTGGATGGGAGCTGTATGGCGCCCCAACTCAAACTTGGGACCACGCCGCCGGTGTCATGCGGTGCGGGCAGGCTGTGACAAAAGACGTCGACGGTACATACCATCCCGACATCAAACTGGGAGAACAGTAGATGGCAAAAACCAATGCCGGCCGGTTTTTCGAAGACTACCGGCTGGGAGACGTCATAGAACATGCCGTGCCACGCACGGTCGGTGCCGGTGAGCGGGCATTGTATCACGCGCTCTACCCGGCGCGGCACGCCCTCTATTCGTCGGATGCCTTCGCGCAGAGCTGCGGC
>JBCBAV010000004.1:0-60966 GCA_038532285.1 Pseudomonadota bacterium
CGCGCAAGACAGGTCGATGGCGGTTACGTCCTCAACGGCGCCAAGATGTGGATTTCCAACAGCCCGATCGCCGATGTCTTTGTTGTCTGGGCGAAATCCGACGCCCACGGCGGTGCAGTGCGCGGGTTCATCCTTGAAAAAGGGATGAAGGGCCTGTCCGCGCCTAAAATCGGCGGCAAGCTGTCCCTGCGCGCTTCAATAACCGGTGAAATTGTCATGGAAGACGTTGAGGTCGGTGAGGACGCGCTTTTGCCTGGCATCCAGGGCATGGGTGGTCCGTTCGGCTGCCTGAACCGCGCCCGCTATGGCATTTCCTGGGGTGTGATGGGCGCTGCCGAGGATTGCATGATCCGTGCGCGGCAATACGGCCTGGACCGGCATCAATTCAAGCGCCCGCTGGCGGCAACGCAGCTTTACCAGAAAAAGCTTGCCGATATGCAATCTGAGATTGCTCTGGGCTTGCAGGCATCACTTCGTGTTGGGCGACTGTTCGACGAAGGCCGGTTTGCGCCCGAGATGATTTCGATCGTTAAACGCAACAATTGCGGGAAGGCTCTGGATATTGCACGCATGGCACGCGATATGCACGGCGGAAACGGTATTCAGGCCGGTTATCATGTCATGCGGCACGCTCAAAACCTTGAAACGGTGAATACATACGAGGGCACCCATGATGTGCACGCCTTGATCCTTGGGCGGGCGATTACCGGCATACAAGCTTTCGCCTGACCCGGTGTGCGGCCTGGTTGGGCATTGTACAGCTTCGTTGCATGTTTCTTTAGGATAATCGGCAATTCCACTGTCCGATTAAGTCGGCGTTCATTGGCGCGTTCTAAACGCTATCCTTATGGTTGGCTGCTCTGGTTTGTATAACGGCTGATCGCTTGGTTTTCGGTTGCAGGGCTGTGACAGTGACAGGAGAGGCTACGACACATCAGCCGGTGCGGATCGTAATCGTTGACGACTCGCAGACCATGCGCGCGCTATTGCGCGCGGTGATGAAGCAGGACCCAGATCTTGTTGTGGTCGGGGTCGCAAGCTCGGCGCAAGAGGCGCGTGGGGTGATCAAGCAGACCAATCCAGATGTGCTGATCCTCGACTTAAATATGCCCAACGTAAATGGTCTCCAGTTCTTGGGTCATGTCATGCGCCTGCGCCCTATGCCGGTTGTCGTGTTTTCCGGTCTGATTGATTTGTGGCCGGACATTGCGACGCAAGCGAAACAAATGGGTGCGGTTGCGGTGGTGGCCAAGGGCGAGCGTGTGCACAGCGCGCAATTTGGCCAATTGCGTGACGCGGTGAAGAAAGCCGGGCGCGCCTTTCAGAAAGCTGACACCAGTGTTTCGCAAAACCCCGAGGGGCAGATTGTATTGATTGGCGCGTCGACGGGCGGAGTGGGTGCAATCGAGATGGTGTTGGCCGACTTTGACCATGCCTGCCCGCCAATCGTTATTGCACAGCATATGCCGCATCGCTTTCTCACCAGTTTTTGCGGACGCGTGAACCAAAACAGCAAACTACGCGCGTTCATGGTGCGACCGGGGCAGGCACTCCAATCTGGCTCGGTTTATTTTGCGCCCACTGATCATTGCCAAACCTGTGTCGGTTTTGCTGCAGGTGCTTGGCGCGCTAACCTCGTTCCGCGGGAAAAATCCGCGATCTACTGCCCGTCGGTCGATCAGCTTTTCTTTTCCGCGGTACCTTGGGCACGGCAGGTTGGCGCCTTGCTTTTGACCGGTCTGGGTGACGATGGCGCGCGCGGTATGAAAGAACTCAGAACCAAGGGCGCGCGCACCGTCGTCCAATCCGCCGAAACCTGCGTGGTTGCCGGAATGCCGAACGCCGCAATGAGGCTGGATGCTGCCGAGCAAAGCGCTCACCCAAGAGAAGCCGGCCGCAATCTGCTTCGTCTGATGGGGTGCATCGCATGATCGAAAACCGCGTGCACATCACACAAGGACAACATGCGATCGGCGGCGACCATAGGACGATTATTTCCACGCTGCTGGGATCCTGCGTGTCGGTCTGCCTCTGGGATGAAGAAGCCGGCGTCGGCGGCATGAACCACATGTTGCTGGTCGAAAATGGGGCAGGATCAAAATTCGACAGCCTCGCGCACATCAATGAGATCGAGTTGCTTATCAATGCCATGAGCAAACAGGGCGCGCGTCGAGAGCGTCTCAAGGCCAAGGCATTTGGCGGCGCGCGCATGGTATCCGGTCTTTCGGATATCGGCCAACGCAACGCAAAGTATACGTTGAATTTTCTCGCCAACGAAGGGATTCCGCTGGTTACCCATTCTCTTGGTGGCACATCTGCGCGCAACATCCGGTTTTGGCCATCAACAGGCAAGGCGCTGCAGCGACTGGCTGACGCATCCCTTGCGCCGGATCAGAGTGACGTTGTTCGACCCTGTGCAGGCAACGGTCTCGAACTGTTTTGAAGTATATCTCCAAGCCGAAGATGATAGCTCGGAACCCGATAAGTGAGTTTCAAGTGAGCTGAGAGACAAACCACGGTCGCCCCATCAGACTGCTTGCCAGACCTGTGCAGCCAGACGCTTTTGTTCTTTGGATGGGTTATACCGGACTTTTTTGTTCAGCCCACTCTGGCCAATCAATCGCCACACCTAACTGACTACATCAAAACAGGTCCACGTCACCCGCTGCCTGATCATTTTGTTCGGGCAAATCGCAAACGATGCGCCGTGTTTCTTCCAGGCTTAGACGGGCTGCGAGAGGCGTTCCTTTGGGTGCCTCTTCTGCAAAGTGGTGAAAAACAACAGCCAGGTCAGAGAGTCTTTGTTGGACGTGATCCAAGCGCTGCATGTCGTGTATTGCATCGGCTTCCGGGCGATTTGTGATTTGCCCACTCAAACGTTCAAATGCGTCCTCAATTTGCTTTACGTCGTGGGAAATCGAACGCAGGTGAGCAGATACGCGTTTGTAAGTGTCTTTGTTCATGAAATGCGATGCGTTTGGATGATCAAAGCGGACCGACAACGGATTCGATGCATTTGCGCAGATCCGCAGCCTCAAACGGTTTTTTAAGGTAATTGTTCATCCCAAGTTTGCGGCCATAGTCGATAATTTCCTGCTCAGCGCGACCAGTGATCAGGATGAATCCGACGCCCTTGGTTTTTGCTCCGCTGCGCAAATGATGGAGCAGTTTCAATCCATCCATATTAGGCATATTGTAGTCAGAAATGACCAAATGCACCGGTGCGCGCGCGAGCGTGTTCAGCGCATCCGCGCCATCATCGGCGGTCGAAACGTGGCGCACGCCGAGCGCGTCAAGCGCCTGCGTTATCAGGCCGCGGCTTGTAGACATGTCATCGACAACCATAATTCGGATCTGGTCTCTGAGAGCCATTTTCTTCTCCTATTACCGATTATTTGCCGCCAGCGCGCGATATGTGGTTTGTCCGATTGTCGTCATTCCGAATCTTTCGGGCACCGCAATTCGTTCGGAGTGACCGAGGCAAAGTATGCCGCCTAGCTCCAACGCATTCAGAAATCTTGGCCACAAACTCTCCTGCGTCTTCTGATCAAAATAAATGACCACGTTCCTGCAAAGAATTGCATCGAACCCATGTTTCATAGGCCACGTCCTCAGAAGGTTCAGTTCATTAAATGTGATCAAACGGGAAATCGATGAGCTGATTGAATAAAGTGCGGTTTTTGAATCGTGTTGCATGTATTTTCTTGAAAGCGTGTCAGGAATTGAGCGGACGTCGGACAAAGAGTAATGGCCAGCCTTGGCGACGGCCAAAACCTGAGGATCGATGTCAGTGGCCAGAATGCGAAAATCTGCAGCCGCCAAGTCGGGGAAGTTGTCCAACAGGTGGATCGCGATGGAATATGGTTCATGTCCCTTCGAACAGCCGGCTGACCAGATCCTGATCCGATCACCCCGTACTATCTTGCGTTTGAGCGTTTCTCCCAACTCCGTTGTCAAAACATCGAAGTGATGACTTTCGCGAAAAAAGTTCGTTACATTTGTTGTCAGCGCAGAAATCATCATCCGCCGTTCTGCACTGCCAGCATCAGATTGCACGAACGCACCATAGGAACTGAAGCTGTCAATTTTTGTCTCACGCAGACGTTTTTTCAAACGCGCTTGCACCATCATCCTTTTTTCATCGCCCAATTGCAGGCCGCTTTCGCTTTTAGCGATACCGGCGATCTGGGCGAAGGTTTCTTGTGTCAACAGGTCGTTGCTTGCTTCATTCGACATCAAGCAGCATCAGCATGAAATTTGGTTACAAGATGCGAGAGTTCGAGCACGCGGATCATTCTATCCTCGATGAGAGTGATGGATTTCACGACCCCGGGTTGCGATCCGGCCGCAGCATCTGGCGGCGGTTGCATATCCTCATCTTCCAAGGCGATGATGTCTGAGACTGCATCGACGAGCAGCCCGGCCAGCGTATCAGCGTTCTTGACAACAATAATGACGTTTCTTTCGGAATGCTCGGTTACCGGTAATCCAAGCCTTTGAGCCAGATCAATCACCGGCAGGACAGTGCCACGCAGGTTGATCACGCCCTTCATGTACGAGGGCGCGTGCGGCAAGGGGGTGGCTTGGGTCCAACCGCGAATTTCACGTACGCACATGATGTCCAGTGAATATTCCTGCTCACCCAGTTTGAATGTCAGGAGTTCCAGCGACTTCGATGCTTCTGCAAGCTGGGTCATTTCATGCCTCCAATCGCGATGGCGTGGATTGAGCGCTGCGTCGGCTGGGCGCTTGCGCAATTATGTCGGATGGATCAACGATCAGGGCGATTTGGCCGTCTCCAAGGATAGTTGCCGCTGCGATTCCGGGGGCGCGAAACAGGGCATCATCCAGGCCTTTGATCACAACTTGCCGTTGGTCTTGGATTTGGTCGACGACAAAGGCGGCGCGACTGCCATCTTCCTGCGCGATCAGCAAAGCGACCGATCCGATGAGGCAGTCCGTAGCGTCGCGGTAGCCGAGTTCGATCCCCAAATCGAGCAAGGGAACGAAGCCTCCGCGCACCCGTACAACTTTGGTCTCTGGATCGATTTCATCCACCGTGTCCTCCCGGATTGTGAGGGTCTCCGCAACGACGCTCAGCGGGATAACAAGAGTTTCATTTGCGACATGCACCACCATCCCGTCGAGGACGGCAAGGGTCAGCGGCAGAGAAATTGAAAAGGTAGTGCCAGCGCCCGGAGTGGACGAAATCGAAATGCGACCACCAAGCGATTGAATTGACGTTTTCACCACATCCATGCCGACGCCGCGCCCTGACAGATTGGAGACGCTGGTTGCAGTTGAGAATCCGGGCATGAACAGCAGGTTGTCGATCTCACTGTCGTTGAGAGTTGTTTCGGCGGGGATAAGGCCCTTGTCGACAGCAATCTGTTGGACCTTTGGTCGATTTATGCCGCTGCCGTCGTCGGCAACCTCGATGACAACACGCCCGGATCGGTGTGCCGCCTTTAGCGTCACAATGCCCTCGGATGGCTTGCCTGTCGCAACGCGATCATCTGGCGATTCCAGGCCGTGATCGACAGCGTTTCGGATCATGTGGGTGAGGGGATCAGCCAATCGTTCGATGACAGTCTTGTCTACTTCGGTGGTGTCACCCTCGGTAACCAGCCGGACGTCTTTGCCCACGGCCGAGGAAGCCTCTCGCACGATCCGTGACATGCGTTGAAAAAGTGGTTTGACCGGCTGGGCCCGGATCATCATGACGCTGTCTTGGATGTCGCGGGTCAGACGCTGGAATTCCTCCAAGCCATTCATCGCGTCGGAATGCGGCGACAATCCTGCACTCTCCAGGCTTTGCGCGAGCATGGCCTGGTTAATGACCAGTTCGCCAACGAGGTTTACAAGTCGTTCGATGCGATCAATGTCGACGCGGACAACAGTCTTGGCTGAATTTCCCGAGGCGGTTTTCGTCTTCTTGGCTGCGGATTCTGTGACGGCGGCTTGATCCACGGCTTTGTCCAAGACAGGCGGCACGAATGAAGTCGGCGTTTCCGTTTCGACCGGGGCGTCTTCTGCTTGCACTCGGTCAGGCTCATTTGACGGCACAGCTTCTTCCGCGTCCGCGCGGGTCACCTCGAAATTGCAAAGCCCGTCTACAAATTCGAAGGCAGAGTGGATTTCGGCCTCCGCTACGTCCGTGGTGAGGTCTATGACCCAAGACAGGTAAGCGCTGTCTGGAGATAACTCCGAGAGCACGGGCAGTCGGGAGAGATCGCATTTGACCGTGGCCGCACCCATTTCGGCAAGGTTGCGAAGGATCGGGAATGCATCATTCCCGCTTTCGTACATCTCGGCTTCAGGTGCGAAATTGATGCGCCAGGTCGTGCGGTTGGCTTCCGGTTCAAGCGGAGGGAGGCCAATATCCAGATCAAGGTCCAAGCTTAGTGCTGCTGGTTGGAATTCGATCTCTTCTTCTGTCGTTTCGGCTTCTGGCCCGATAAGCGAGTCGAGTTTTTCCAGAATTGCATTGCCTTCGACTTCGGGGATCGGATCATCGTCGCGGCAGCACCGCACCAGATCGAAGAGGTGGTCACCCGCGCGGAAGAACAGCTTTAGCAGTTCGCCATCGACAGGCAGTTTGCCAGACCGGACATCGTCGAGGACGGTTTCAAACCGATGCGCGAAGCGGACCATGACCTCAAGGCCAAAAGCACCAGCCCCGCCTTTGATCGAGTGTACGGCGCGAAAGACGACATTGATCGTTTCGGGATCGTCACCGCCGCATTCGAGCTCTTGCAGGCCGTCCTGCATGGCCTCCAAAAGCTCTTCGCATTCGATAAAGAATGATGCGCGGATTTCTGCCATGGGGTCGGGGGACGACATCTAAGGCTCCTTATCCCGAGACCATGCGCAGCGCTTTGATCAGTTTTGTTGGATCGAATGGCTTTACAATCCAACCGGTGGCACCTGCGTTGCGTGCGCGTGTTTTGAGTTCAGCGCCGCTTTCAGTCGTCAGTACCAGAATTGGCGTCGATTGATGGCGGTCTGTTTGGCGTACGGCGTCGATGAAACCAAAGCCGTCCATCCGTGGCATGTTGATGTCCGTGATGATCACGTCAGGCGCAATCCCTTCCAGCACCTCCGTACCGTGCACGCCGTCGTCAGCGGTGTGCACCGTGAAACCTTCGGGCTCGAGGGCGAGGCGGATCATCGTGCGCATGGTGCGGCTGTCGTCAACGGCGAGGATTTCAAGCGTCATCCACAACCTCCATCAGTTTTTCGCCGTCGATGCCCATGGCAGCAAGATGAGAGGCCGCCCGATCCGGCAAGTCGACGCACCGAATAGTTCCGCCGCCGGATAGGAAGGTTTTGCCCGCACTCAAGACCACTTGCAGAGCCAAAGCGCCAAAGTGCGTGACGCGGCTCCCGTCCAAGACAACTGTGCCGTCGCAGGGCAATTTCGAAAGTTCTGCTGCTAGTTCGATCGCCGCTGCACCGTCAAGCCGCTCTTGCAACACGATTGTCTCACTCATACCGCACCGTGCCCGTATTTCGCGGACTGCTCATCACAGCGCCTCCGCCTTTGAATCAAGCCTGACCAACGCTTAGCGTGCGGTGCGTTAATACAGCGTTACCAATTCAGGAATTTGCGTCGGCCCGCGTGAGGGGTGTGGAGACGCAGGACCGGCGCGGGCACAAGTGTGCGCCGGTCACGTTCGATGTAACCGCCTTGTCGCAGCGGTATGTGGAAAAGTTGTGTGCAAACCCAAGAAATCAGGCGCGACGGCGGCGCCCGCCTGAGCGACCGCCACGACCGCGGCCTGCCGCATCGCCGCTGGCAGCCGGACGGTTGAATTTGATCCAGTCGCCGCCACCTGCGTCATTGTCGGTCAGAAAGTTTGCTGCCCTAATTGCTTCCATTTCTTTTCCCGCGCGCGGTTTGGTCGATCCCATCCCAAATATCTGGACAAACGCTTCGTCATCCATGTCCTCAGGCAGGATAATGCCTGCTGCCTCAACCGCCGCACGCTTTTCGGCGATTTTGGTTGGACCGATGGGCAGGGCGACCGGATTCATGATGGCCGATGTCATGCCGGCACCCATGGCCATCGGTAGGAAGGCGTTGTTGATGCCGTGACGATTGGGCAGGCCAAACGAGATATTGGAGGCACCACAAGTTGTGTTCACGCCCAGTTCTTCGCGCAGGCGGCGGACGAGCGTAAAGACCTGAAGGCCAGCCGTCGCCATCGCACCGATGGGCATGACCAGCGGGTCGACCACGATGTCGTGGGCCGGGATGCCAAAGTCCGCTGCCCGTTCCACGATCTTCTTGGCGACGGCAAATCGCACATCGGGATCCTCGGAAATACCGGTGTCATCGTTCGAGATGGCAACAACCGGCACGTTGTATTGCTTGACCAGCGGCAGCACCATTTCGAGCCGGTCTTCTTCGCCAGTGACAGAGTTCAACAGCGGACGTCCTTCGGCGGCAGCCAATCCGTTTTCCAGCGCGCCAGGCACCGAACTGTCGATGCACAGCGGGATGTCCGTCACGTCTTGAACGCATTCGACCAGCTGCTTCATCAGCATCGGTTCGACAAAGTTGTTGTCAGCGTAGCGCGAGTCCTCGGCCATCTTGTTGGAAAACACAGCGCCCGAGTTGATGTCGAGAACCGTGGCACCCGCTGCCACTTGCGCCAGCGCATCGGATTGCACGCGGGAAAAGTCACCGCGCTCAAGCTCTTCGTTCAGGATTTTGCGCCCCGTGGGATTGATCCGCTCGCCGATCACGCAAAACGGCTGATCAAAGCCGATGAGGGCGGTTTTGGTTTTCGATTCGATGACGGTGCGGGTCATGTCGGTGCTTTCCTGATGAGGCCTCTGGCCGTGTGATCGGGTATTTGCGGGCGATGAGCGCGGCGCAAAACGACACCTCGCGAATTGGAAAAGACACCTACGTCTTTCATGGCCAAAGCGCGAGGGTGCGGCGTTGAATTGTTTGCAGGAAGTTTATGAGCGCGACTGCGATATCGCGCCCAGATCAAACGTCAGGCCGACACCGCAACGGGCGTTCCGGCGGCCCCGCCGTGCTCAATCGCCCATGTTGCATTGGTCTTGATCCCGCCGAGGGGAAAGAAATGCACCTGTTCAATATTACTGCCTGGGTTGGCGGCCTTGTGAACCGCAAGATCGTTCAGCACTTCGGTCGGTTCAAAGGGCAAGAGCAATTTGCTCACGTCCTTGGCCCGTCGTTGCAGGACACGTAAAGACGGGCCGACGCCACAGGCAATCGCGAATTTGATCATGGTTTGAAGCTTGGCCGGGCCAGCGATTCCGATGTGGATCGGCAGCGTGATCCCCGCGTCCTTGAGATCATCTGCCCACGCGATGATTGGATCGGCCTCGAACGCAAACTGGGTTGCGATGGCCATCTCTGCATCAGAGGTTTCCGAGAATTTCTGTTTCCAGACAAGCGCGTCTTCGACGTTCTTCATGCCGCCATCAGGGTCGATGTCCCGGTTGCCCTCAGGGTGGCCGGCCACGTGCAGACGCTTGAAGCCCGCGCGTCCAAACGCGCCGCTTTCCAATAGTTGCATCGACGAATGGTAGTCACCTTGCGGCGTGTCCACGCCCCCGGCCAGCAGCAGAGCCTGATCCACGCCAGCCTCACCCTGGTAGCGGGCAATCCAATCCTCGAGCGTGGTCTGATCCTTGATGATGCGCGCCGGGAAATGCGGCATCACGGCGAAACCTTCGTCGGCAATCCGCTTGGCCGTGGCCACCATGTCCTCGATCGGCGTGCCTTCGATATGCGCAATGTAGACCCGGGTGCCGGCGGGCAGAAGCGCGCGGAAGTCTTCAACCTTGGCGGCTGTGCGCGGCATCACTTCGATCGAATAGCCTTGCAGAAACGCCTCAATGTCAGCAGAGAGCGCACCGGGTTTCGGCCCTTCGGGCTTTTTCTTGAACTGCAGCAGGGCCATTGCGGCGTCTCCTAAGCTATGAAGCGCTTTGAACATCAGCGGTTCAGGCGCGGCCTTCGTTGTCGATCAGCGCCTTGAGGCGCGCGGTGTCATATTCGGTTTCCAGCTTGGTGGCCCAGCTTTCGGCTAGCTCCGCCGCTTCACCTTCGGCCACAAACGGATCTGCCTTGCGCCATTCGGCCAAATAGGCGTCGGCATCGCGCGCGCCGACCTTCATCGCTGCACGGTCTATCGCCTGCTCGAACCGCTCTTCGAGCTGTCGTTTCACGCCACGGCGTCCCTTGCCCACGATGACCTGGGCGGGGATGTCGCGCCAGTAAACGATGGTGACATCAGGCATGTGATTCCTCCGCTTTTCCGACGGTGTAAGACAGCACTTAGGAATATGGGGCGTCAATTTCGACACCACAATTGACGCAAACGACCCTTGCACGAAACCGGACACGCTCGTATCGTCATCTCAACTCGAATTGAAAGGCGCAAAATATGGCGCCACAGCGTCCCCAAGGTGCGGGCGCAACACAGAAAAGGGGGCCACGACAGGCCCCGCGTCCCGTGCCACGTGCCCCTGGATCGCCGGAGCTTTACGCCGCGCTGGATCTGGGCACCAACAGTTGTCGCATGTTGATCGCCGAGCCGAGCGGCGCGGGTTTTCACGTGGTCGACAGCTTTTCCAAATCCGTGCAGTTGGGCACTGGTCTCGAGACGTCTGGCCGTCTGTCCCGGGGGTCTATGTCCCGCACCATTCAGGCACTGCGGATCTGTCAGCAAAAGCTGAAGCGCAACAAGGTGCGGCGCATGCGGTTGGTTGCGACCGAAGCGTGCCGACGGGCTGCCAACGCACAGGATTTCATCAAGCGGGTGCATCAGGAAACCGGACTGCGTCTGGACATCATAGCACCCGAGGAAGAGGCGCGGTTGGCCGTGATCTCTTGTGCGCCGTTGGTCAGCCGCAAGACAGAGAATCTGCTGGTCGTGGATATCGGTGGTGGCTCGACAGAGCTTGTCTGGCTTGACCTGTCGCAGATCAGGAAAGGCGACCGGCCTCAGGCCATCATGCGCTTGCGCGAAGGTCTCAAGCGGGGAGATGCGCCCAACACGGAGGCGCGGGTGGTTGACTGGATCAGCGTGCCCCTTGGCGTCGCGACCCTGCGCGAACAGTTCAGCGATGTCGAAGACGACGCGGCCCGCTTTGCCCTGATGAGCTGGTTTTTCGAGGAAAACCTTTCAGACTTTTCGCCATACCACGCGACAGAACCCACCGAGAGATTCCAGATCGTGGGCACGTCGGGCACGGTAACCACGGTGGCTGCGTCGCATCTTGGCCTGAAACGGTATGACCGCACCAAGGTGGACGGGCTGCGCATGACCTCTACCGAGATTGATACTGTCATACGGTCCTACCTGAACATGGGGCCTCGGGGGCGGCGCGCTGATCCGCGGATCGGGTCAGACAGGCATGCGCTGATCATGTCAGGGGCCGCGATCTTGCAGGCGCTGATGCGCTGTTGGCCGACCGACCGGTTGTCCGTGGCTGATCGTGGCCTGCGCGAAGGGTTGCTTTATGCTCAGATGAGCGCCGACGGCGTGCTGGATACGGCTAAGCTGTGATCCCACGCGCTTGAACCGCGGCAGCCCAGCGGCTACATCGCAAGCCTGTCAAACAAGGTGACCCCCGTGGCCAAGACCCCCACAGGCAAAAATACGTCCGGCCGAGGACAACGCGCGCTCAAGGTCAAGGTCAAGTCCGCCCGCGGACGCAAGCTGAGCTCGACCCGGTGGCTGGAACGCCAATTGAACGACCCCTACGTGGCCCGCGCGCGGGCCGAAGGGTACCGTGGGCGTGCGGCGTTCAAGATCATGGAGCTGGATGACAAGTATCGCTTTCTTGTGCCTGGCGCGCGCGTGGTTGACCTGGGTGCAGCACCCGGCGGCTGGTGCCAGGTCGCGGTCAAGCGTGTGAACGCCTTGGGTGAAAAATCTGGCAAGGCGGTCGGCACCATCCTGGGCGTTGATCTGCAAGAAATGGAGCCAATCGCCGGCTGCGAGTTGCACCAGCTGGATTTCATGGAAGACGACGCCGACGAAAAGGTAAAGCAATGGCTAGGCGGCAAGGCCGATGTGGTCATGTCTGACATGGCGGCGGCATCGTCCGGGCACAAGCAAACCGATCACCTTCGCATCATCGCGCTGTGCGAGGCGGCGGCGTATTTCGCATTTGACGTGCTGGATGACGGCGGCACGTTTGTGGCCAAGGTGTTGGCGGGCGGCGCAGAAGGCGAACTGCAAAAGTTGCTGAAGCAGCGTTTTGCCAAGGTCGCGAACGTAAAACCCCCCGCTTCACGTGCCGACAGTTCGGAAAAGTTCGTGGTCGCCACAGGGTTCCGCAGCGCGGCGTAACGTCAAGTTAATGACCCCACCCTACGCTTTCCGGGCTTTGGACTCGCAACTGGGAAGGTCAAAACATGAAACGCACACTTTTTGTCGGTCTCGTCGCGCTGTGCGCGCAGGCTGCGGCCGCTTCGGAAACCGGCGATGCCGCCACCGCCTATGCCACGGAACAGGCCAATACGTGGCTTATGTCGCCAGACGTCATGAGCGCGCTGCTGGCGCAGAACGCCAAACATGAGGGCATGGATCAGTCGACAATCAATGAATTGGACACGCAATGGCGTGGTGAGGTCGGCATGGCAGCCACGCCGCTGATTTCGTCGGTCATGAACACCGACGCATCCGCTCACCTGATGGAACACGTTTCTGCCGCGTCGGGCATGATCCGAGAAGTGTTCGTAATGGACGCGCTCGGGCTCAACGTCGCGAGCAGTGCGGTGACTTCGGATTACTGGCAGGGCGACGAAGACAAGTACATCAAGACCTACATGTCCGGTCCGGACGCTGTGCATGTGTCAGAGGTGGAATTCGACGAAAGCACGCAGAGCTACTTGGTGCAGGTGTCCTTGCCGATCACCGACCCCAACAGCGGTGACGTGATCGGGGCCGTCACCTTTGGCCTCGACGCGCAGCAGTTCTTTTGATCGCGTTTGGTTGAGGGCGGGGCCGCGAACCTGTGCTTTGCGGCGCCGTTTTTCCGCGTGACTGGTCAGATGGACAAGCGCGCCGCATGGCTGCCACGCTCGCGATAGGGCGTGGTGTCGTAATGCGACCGATAGCATTTGGAAAAATGCGATGGTGACGCAAAGCCGCACGCAAGTGCGACGTTGATCACGCTCATGTCGGTCTGCATCAGCAGGTTGCGCGCCTTTTGCAGGCGCAGCTCCATGTAGTATCGCTTGGGCGAGCGGTTCAGATAGCGGCGGAACAGCCGTTCCAACTGCCGCGTCGACATGCCCACGTCTTTGGCCAATATCGACGGGCTGATCGGCTCTTCGATGTTTTGTTCCATGATCTGGATGACCTGGCTCAGTTTCGGGTGGCGCACCCCGATCCGTGTGGGCACGCTCAGCCTCTGGGTGTCCTGATCGGTGCGGATCGACGAATATATCAACTGGTCCGCCACAGAGTTCGCCAATTCCTCGCCGTGGTCGTCGGCGATCAGTTTGAGCATCAAATCAATCGACGAGGTTCCCCCGGCGGTCGTCAGCCGCTTGTCGTCAATGACAAACACCGACTTGGTCAGTTCGACGTCCTGAAACTCTTCGCAAAAGCTGTCCTGGTTTTCCCAGTGGATTGTTGCTTTTTTTCCATCAAGCAATCCGGCGCGGGCAAGGGTGTAGGCAGCTGTGCACAAACCGGCGGTCACAAGCCCCTTGCGCGCCTCGCGACGCAGCCAGCTGAGCAGCCGTTTGGTCGTTGCTGCTTGCACGTCGATGCCACCGCATAGCATGACAATGTCGTCTCGCCCCAGTTCCTCGAGATCACCGTCCAATTTGAACGCCGTGCCCGCAGAACAGACAGCCACGTCACCGCCTTCGCCGACGATTTGCCAGTCATAAAGCGGCTTGCCGGCCATACGATTTGCGATCCGGAGGCTTTCAAGTGCGGCCGAGAAACACAAAAGCGTAAAATTATCCAGAAGGACAAAGACAAAACGCTTTGTGACGGGGGCCTCTTTGGGGGCCTCTGAGATGGCTCGGATCATGGGCGATATGCCTTTTCCACTGGCGGTTGCGCGGGTTTCTCCCACGTCAATGCGGCAGCCTGACCATGGGGTGTGCACCGCGTCAAGAGGCGCAATTACGTTATGGTCACCGCGCATCCGCTTTTGTATAGAGGAGGCCGATCATACGTGATCGCTAACACCAGTGGAGTGAACGAGATGAGCGATTGGACGAAATCTGACTGGCGCAAATTGCCCCGGGTTCAGATGCCCGATTATACCGACCCCGACGCGTTGAAGGCGGTTGAGGCTCGGTTGTCCAAGTATCCGCCGCTGGTATTTGCCGGCGAAGCGCGTCGCCTGAAAGCACAGCTTGCCGAAGCTTCCCGTGGCGAGGCTTTTTTGCTTCAGGGCGGTGACTGCGCCGAGGCGTTCGACCAGTTCAGCGCGGACGGCATCCGTGACACGTTCAAGATCATGCTCCAGATGGCGATGGTGCTGACCTACGGCGCCAAGGTTCCGGTTATCAAGCTGGGGCGCATGGCTGGACAGTTTGCCAAGCCGCGCAGCGCTCCAACCGAGACAGTCGACGGCGTCGAATTGCCCAGCTACCGCGGTGACATCATAAACGAGCTGGCGTTTACGCCAGAGGCACGCATTCCCGATCCGGGCAAGATGTTGCAGGCCTACACCCAGGCGGCAGCGACGCTGAACCTGTTGCGCGCGTTCTCGACGGGAGGTTTCGCCGACATGCACCGCGTGCATTCCTGGACGCTTGGCTTTGCCGAGGGGCCGGAGGCCGAAAAATACCGCGAGATCGCGAGCCGCATTCAGGACACTATTGACTTTATGTCGGCAGCAGGCATCACGGCGGACACCACGCACGAATTCAGCACGGTTGAGTTCTATACCAGCCACGAGTCGCTGCTTTTGGAATACGAAGAGGCGTTGACGCGGGTCGACTCGACGTCAGGCAAATGGCTCGCGGGATCGGGCCACATGATCTGGATCGGCGACCGCACGCGGCAGCCCGATGGCGCGCATGTGGATTTTGCGCGCGGCGTGCAGAACCCCATCGGTCTGAAGTGCGGCCCCACGATGACCGCCGATGACCTCAAGGTGCTGATGGCCAAGCTGAACCCGGAAAACGAGGCGGGACGGCTGACGCTGATCGCGCGTTTTGGCGCGGGCAACGTGGGTGAGAATCTGCCGCGGTTGATCAACACGGTGCGACAGGAAGGGGCCAATGTGGTCTGGGTTTGCGATCCGATGCATGGCAACACGATCAAGTCGTCGACAGGCTACAAGACCCGTCCATTTGACTCCGTTCTGCGCGAGGTGCGCGAGTTCTTTGACGTCCACGCCGCCGAAGGTACGATCCCGGGTGGCGTGCATTTTGAGATGACCGGCCAGGATGTCACAGAATGCACCGGTGGCGTGCGCGCTGTGACCGAAGAGGATTTGAGCGACAGGTATCACACGGCTTGTGACCCGCGCCTCAATGCGTCGCAATCGCTGGAATTGGCGTTTCTCGTAGCCGAAGAGCTGTCGGCGTTGCGTGCCGGGCGGACGGGCAGCCGCGCGGCGGGCTGACACCATTGCTCATCAGCCCGTGCGGGCTTCTTCGCGACCTCGTTTGTGGTGAAGAGGCCCGGACAGGGCTGATGAACCCTTGGTTACGGTCAGTCGTCGTTTTTGACCAACCGCAGGTACGGCACGTCCGACCGAGGGGTGTGCGCCTCGAACGGCGTATTCGGCTCGGCGAACCCTTTTTGCGCCGGTTCAATCCGTTCCGGCTGCACCGGTTTTTCTTCTGGCGCGGTAAGCGGCGCAGAGATCGGTCGTATCTTGGCACCCACCACATCAAACCGACGCGGGCTCAGACCGATGTCACCTTGGGCCACCAGACAACCCAGAATGCGACTGACATCCCCAAGATCGCTTTTGAGCGGCAACAACAACAAACGCGCGTCCATGTGCGGTCGGCCAACGCCCTGTTCGGTGGCAAGCCGCAATTCGCACACCGCGGGACGTTGGAACACCTCTTCGAGCGCGTCCGAGATTTGGCGCCGGCAGGGTGGCGTGATGAGCGACGTCAACGGCATACCGCGCACTTCCATCCCCATCAGGTCGCTCAGATGACTGCCCGCGATACGGATCCGCGCCATGCCGGGTGCGATGCGTTCCAGAACAAATGTGTTTTCCAGCGCGCTTTCGATCCCGCGCGGATCGATCTCGGACCGTTTCGGCATCATGCGCATACCGCGCAGCCCTTCCCAATAGGCCTCAACCTGGGAAATAGCGGAATACCCGACCTCTGCGCGAAACTCTGTCATTGCGACTATATTGTGGGGTCTTTGCTCGCCCTTGTCCATCACTTGATACCCATCCTTCATCCCACGCCCGCCTGCAGGCCCAATCAATTCCCCTCACATTTGTAGCGCATTTGAGTGAACCGTCGGGAACAATCCTAATCGATGGTTAATGTTGACATGGCGTTGCGAGGTGGCAACACGGGGCAGGGGGCCTTGTCTGGTGCTGCCAAAGCACCTAAAGCGAATGCCATGACGACCAAGCTTTCCCCAACAACGCTGCGATCAATGACCGGATTTGCGACGCAAACCGGGGCCTTTCAGTCGTACCGCTGGACTTGGGAGATGCGGGCAGTCAATGGAAAAGGGCTCGACGTGCGGCTGCGCGTGCCCGATTGGATCGACGGGCTCGAGGCGGCGGTTCGGCCGATCATTGGTGCGGTCGCAAAGCGCGGGAACGTTACGCTGTCCCTGCGTGTCTCACGCGAAGAGGCAGCGGCATCCATCGGCATCAATTCCGAACAGGCGACCGCAGTGATCGAAGCACTTCGCGCCATCGAAGCAGCTGCCGCATCGCAAGGTCTGGATCTGCGCCCACCCACAGCGGGCGATATCGCGGCGGTGCGCGGCGTTTTGGAGCAAACCGCGGCCGATGCCGATCCTGCGCCTTTACGTGCGGCCCTGTTGGCGGATCTACCTGCTGTGATGGCCGCCTTTGACGAGATGCGGGTCACCGAAGGCGTCGCGCTGTCCGCGATCCTGTCAGACCAGTTGGCAGAAGTGGAAAAGCTGGTGTCCGAGGCCGCTGACTGTGCCGAAGAGCGTCGCGATGAGGCTGCGGCCAATCTTAGGCGCAACCTGGCGCGTGTTCTCGACAATGCAGACGGGGTCGATGCCGACCGTGTGGCACAGGAATTGGCATTGATCGCCGTCAAAACCGACGTCACCGAAGAAATCGACCGTTTGCGCACGCATGTTGGGGCCGCCCGCGATCATCTGGCAAACGGCGGCCTCGTGGGGCGCAAACTTGACTTTCTGATGCAAGAGTTCAACCGCGAGGCCAACACGCTGTGCTCCAAGGCGCAGTTCGCACAACTGACGCGCATAGGTCTCGCGCTCAAGGCGCTGATCGATCAGATGCGCGAACAAGTCCAAAACGTGGAGTAAGCGATGATGCGCCGCGGCCTCCTGATCATCCTGTCCTCGCCTTCGGGTGCCGGTAAAAGCACGCTGGCCCGCCGCTTGCGCGACTGGGACCCGCATCTGCGCTTTTCCATATCGGCCACCACGCGTGCCCCACGTCCGGGAGAGGTGGATGGCGATCATTATCACTTTGTTAGTGACGACAGTTTCAAGACCCAGGTGAGCCATGGCGGCATGCTCGAACACGCCCATGTCTTTGGCAATTTCTACGGCTCGCCCAAGGCCCCCGTGGCCAGCGCCATCGACGAAGGATGCGATGTTCTCTTTGACATTGACTGGCAGGGCGCGCAGCAAATCCGCAACTCGTCACTTGGCCAGCACACGCTGTCGATATTTCTGTTGCCGCCGTCGATAGTGGAGTTGCGCCGCAGGCTCGAAAGCCGCGCGCAAGACGATGCCGAAACCATCGCGCGGCGCATGCACAAGAGCTGGGACGAGATCAGCCATTGGGACAGCTACGATTATGTGCTGGTCAACGACGATCTTGACCGGACCGAGGCGCAGTTGCGCACCATTATCGAAGCCACCCGCCTGCGCCGCTTGCAGCAGCCCCATCTGACGGATCACGTGCGCACCCTGCAAGCCGAATTCGAGGATCTGACATGACGCTTTATGCCCTTGGCGAATTTCGCCCGCAGGTCGCCGATGACACATGGATCGCGCCGGATGCCAACGTGATCGGAGACGTCGTGGTGGAGGCGGGCGCGAGCATCTGGTTCTGCGCAACGTTGCGCGGCGACAATGAGACCATCCATGTGGGCGCGGGCACCAACATCCAGGAAAACTGCGTGCTGCACACCGACATGGGATTTCCGCTGACCATCGGGCGCAATTGCACCATCGGACACAAGGTGATGCTGCACGGCTGTTCCATCGGGAACAACACGCTGATCGGAATGGGTGCGACCGTGCTGAACGGTGCCAAGATCGGTAACAACTGCCTGATAGGCGCGGGCGCGCTGATCACCGAGGGCAAGGACATTCCCGACGGCTCGTTGGTGATGGGCATGCCGGGCAAGGTGGTGCGCACGCTGGATGCCGCCGCCATCGCCGGGCTCGAGGCGTCGGCAATGCATTATCAGGACAACATGCGCCGCTTTCGCACGACCCTGACCGAGGTTCGCAAGTCATAAAGGCACAGATATGAGCAGCAATCAAAAAGGCACGCTGATCCGACCAGACGTGATCCGCCCCGCCGTTTCTCACCCCACCGTGACACCGCTGATGCCGTCGGCAGTCTACACGTCCGAAACCCCGGACATGCTGGACGCGCAGTACGAGGGCGATCTGCACGGCTATACCTACTCGCGCGAGGGACATCCGAACGCAGATATCGTTGCCGCGCGCATCGACCGGATGGAGGGCGCGCCGCATCCCGGCATCGTGACCTCGTCCGGAATGGCGGCGGTCGCGGCGGCGCTGATGGGGCTGACCAAGACCGGCGACCACGTGATCGGTGCCAACACGCTCTATGGCCGCAGCCTGCGCCTGATGGCCGAAGACCTGCCGCGCATGGGCATCGACACATCACTTGTTGATCCCGGCGATACTGCCGCGGTCAGCGCAGCGATCCGGCCCGAAACCCGGCTGATCCTGCTCGAAGTTGTGTCGAACCCGACCTTGCGTGTGGCCGATGTGCTGGGCATTGCCGCCATCGCCCGCGCCGCCGGCGTCCTTCTGGTGATCGACAACACGTTCACAACGCCGCGGGCATTCCGCGCCTATGACCACGGTGCCGACGTGGTGATCCATTCGGTGACCAAGCTGCTCGCCGGTCATGCGGACGTGCTGCTGGGCTACGTTTCGGCCAGGGACAAAGAGATCAACGACCGCCTGCGCGTTTTTGCTGTCACCACCGGCATGACAGGCAGCCCCTTTGACTGCTGGCTGGCGGAACGCGGTATGCTGAGTTTCGAGCTGCGCTATGACCGCGCACAAGCCACCGCGGCGATCCTTGCCGATCATCTGGCCACGCTGCCGGGCGTGTCGCGTGTCATCTATCCCGGCCGGTCAGACCACCCGGATCGCGGGGCAGCACAGGCGCTGTTGAAAGGGCAGAACTGCAATATGGTCAGCTTTGTCATCGACGGCGACCGGGCCACGGCCAACGCCTTTGCGCGTGCGGCCAGCGCGCTTAGCTTTGCACCGACGCTGGGCGACGTGGGGACCACGATATCGCACCCGATGTCCACCTCGCACCGCGCGCTTGCGCCGGATGCGCAAGCGGCGCTGGGATTGACCGAAGGCTTCATGCGCGTCTCTGTCGGGCTTGAGGAGCCCGACCCCTTGTGTCAGGTCTTTACCGACGCTGTTGCCGCTGCACACGCCGCCTGACCGGAGGAGAGCATGGCCGATCCGCTGTTGCATAGCCTTGTTTCAGCTCTGCCCATGCCTGCGCTTGCCATTGACGGGTCCGAGCGGATCGTCGCAGCGAATGACGATTTTCTGCTTTTGGTCGGCACCAGTGCGCGGGACACGCATTACGTCACGATCCTGCGCCAGCCCATGCTGGTCGAGGCGATCGAAGGTGTTCTGGCAGACACCCAGCCCCGCGAAACGCGATATCTTGGCAACGACGGTGCGCGTGACACGACATACCGGGTCAGCTGCCGTGCAGCCAAAGGCGTGGGGCAGGGCGGGGCAAGTGTGGTGCTGGTGACCTTTGAGGATATCAGCTTTGTCGAAGACGCCAGCCAGATGCGCCGCGATTTTGTCGCCAATGTCAGTCACGAACTGCGCACGCCGCTGACGTCGATCATGGGGTTCATCGAAACCCTTCGCGGGCCCGCACGCAATGATCCGGCAGCCGCCGAGAGGTTCCTCGACATCATGCAGGTCGAAGCGGAACGCATGAACCGGCTGGTGGGCGATCTGATGTCGCTGAACCGGGTGGAGCGGGATGAGCGCGTGCGGCCGACCGAAACCGTGGTGCTTGGCGAGGTGGTGGATTCGACCCTGCGGGCGATGCGCCACCTGGCGGAAGATGCCAGCGTTACGTTCGAGCCGAAGATCGACATTAAGCCTATCACGGTGCAAGGGGATGCCGATCAACTGAAACAGGTGGTCACGAACCTGATCGAAAACGCGATCAAATATGGCGGCGCAGGTGAACGGGTAACCGTGATCGTCACGTATGATCCGCACGATCCGACGCTGCGCGGACCTGCGGCGCTCATCAAGGTGATCGACTACGGCCCCGGCATAGATCCCGTGCACCTACCACGCCTGACCGAACGCTTTTACCGCAGCGACGACCATCGCAGCCGCGTGCTTGGCGGGACCGGGTTGGGGTTGGCGATTGTCAAACACATCGTCAACCGCCATCGCGGCAGGCTGCGCGCCGACAGCGAACAAGGGCAGGGCGCGCGATTCACGATCACTCTTCCCGCGTTTGATCGTGACGGCAAAGGCACCTGAAAGGTGATGGCGACAGGCCCCGGAAAAGCCTGCAGACATTGACACACCCATTTCAGACCGAAACAGGCGCATTGTCATCAAACCGTTACATACCTGTCACATATGCCCAATCAGCGGACGGCATATCTGTCCGTGGGATTCGCCTACGGATCCGACTGACGAACAGACAGGAGACTTGAATGTCGATTGCGAAACTCACCACTTCGGCGCTGGCTTTGACAGCACTGGTAGCCACCTCTGCTGCCGCACGCGATCAGGTGCAGATTGCCGGATCATCGACCGTGCTGCCCTATGCGTCGATTGTCGCCGAAGCCTTTGGTGACAACACCGACTTCCCCGCACCGGTTGTCGAATCCGGCGGTTCGTCTGCAGGCCTCAAGCGGTTCTGCCAGGGTGTCGGCACCGAACACACGGATGTCGCCAACGCCTCGCGCAAGATCCGCGAGAAAGAGATTGCTGCGTGTGCCGAAAACGGTGTGACCGATATCATCGAAGTGCGCATCGGCTATGACGGCATCGTCTTTGCCAGCCAGATCGACGGCCCGGCCTACAAATCCTTTACCGAGGCAGACATTTTCAACGCTCTGGCCCCCAAGGTGATGGTGGACGGCGCGCTGGTCGACAACCCGCACACCCTGTGGTCGGACTTCAACCCGGACCTGCCGAGCGACGAGATCCTCGCCTTTATCCCCGGCACCAAGCACGGCACACGTGAAGTGTTCGAGGAAAAGGTGATCGCAGCGGGCTGCGAAGCCACCGGCGCCATGGCCGCGATGATCGCCGCGGGCATGTCCGAAGATGACGCCGAGGACGCGTGCCTCGAGGTGCGCACCGATGGGCGCAGCGTGGACATCGACGGTGACTACACCGAAACGCTGGCGTCGATCGACGCCAATGCCAACGCCATCGGCGTGTTCGGCCTCGCGTTCTACGAGAACAACACCGACAAGCTGAAGGTTGCCACCATGTCGGGTGTTGCGCCCAACACCGAAACCATCGCGTCGGGTGAATACCCGGTGTCGCGCCCGCTCTTTTTCTACGTGAAAAAGGCGCATATCGGCGTGGTGCCCGGCCTGAAGGAGTACACCCAGTTCTTCATCTCGGACGAACTGGCTGGCCCTGACGGCCCGCTGGCGGCCTATGGCCTGGTGTCGGATCCGGAACTGTCGGCCACGCAGGCATCTGTCGCCGCCGAAGAGATCATGGCCGGCGGCAGCTGATCGCACTTTCGAACCTCGGTTCGATGTGACATGAGGGCGCCGGGCGGGATCGTACCGCCCGGTTTGCCATTGGCCCAAGGGATGTGGGCCATGATTTTGCGGGGATGACATGCCGATATTCTGGCTCTTGCTCATTGTTGTGGGCATATCGCTTGGCGGGTTTGTCGTGGGACGACAACGTGCGCTGCGCAGCGCTGGCGACGCCCGAACTTTGCATTCTCTTCCGTTCTACTACGGCGCCAACGCGCTGATGAAATCCGTTGTTCCGGGTGTTGGGGTGGTCCTGCTGTGGCTGCTGGTGCAGCCATTGTTCATCGACCGCGTCGTGTCGGGCATGATTGCCGACACCGATATTCGAGACGGGTCAAGCCGCGGTCTGGTGATGTCCGAAGTGCGCCGCACGGCTGATGGGCTGGACGCCGCAGTTGCCGCGGGCGTGGTGCAAGAGGCCACGTCAAGAGACCCCGATGCGGATGTAGAGGCGATTACGCAAAGTTTGAAAGACGCAGGCCAGGTCGTCACCAGCACGGTCACCAGATCAGTGCTGAACGCCGCGCAAACCTATCGCGCCATGGCAGAGCGATCCAACCTTGCGATGTCCGTCGCCGCAATCTTCGTGGCCCTTGCAGGCGCTGCATGGGGCGCGATGCAGGCGTCCCCGGTGTTTCGCGCGCGAAACATTGTCGAACAAGGCATCATGGCATTGCTGATCGCGTCGGCATCCGTTGCGATCCTGACAACCGTGGGCATCGTACTGTCGCTGGTGTTCAACACCATCGAGTTCTTTCGCTTGTACCCTGCGACCGAGTTCTTCTTTCTGCTTGAATGGGCACCCAGCTTTTCCGGCCGCGGTGGGGCATCGAGCCTTGGTATCCTGCCGCTTTTGTGGGGTACGTTCTACATCTCTCTGGTGGCGTTGCTGGTGGCCGTGCCCATCGGGCTTTTTGCTGCGATCTACCTGAGCGAGTACGCCACCCCGGCGGTGCGCAGCTTTGCCAAGCCGTTGCTGGAAATCCTCGCGGGCATACCGACGATTGTTTATGGCTTGTTTGCGCTGCTCACCATTGGTCCGCTGCTGCTGAGCGTGTTTGGCGACGACACTGGCCTTGGCTGGATGCAGGGTCAGCGCGCGGTGCTCACTGCCGGTCTGGCCATGGGCATCATGCTGATCCCCTTTGTCAGCTCGCTGAGCGACGACATCATCAATGCGGTGCCGCAGTCGCTGCGCGACGGGTCCTATGGCCTTGGCGCCAATAAATCTGAAACCATTCGTCAGGTCGTGCTGCCCGCAGCGCTGCCGGGGATTGTCGGCGCTATATTGTTGGCTGCCAGCCGCGCTATCGGCGAGACGATGATCGTGGTGCTGGGGGCAGGGGCGGCGGCCCGCCTGTCGCTGAACCCGTTCGAAGCAATGACTACGGTAACGGCCAAGATCGTAAGCCAGCTGACCGGCGACAGCGATTTCGCCTCGCCCGAGGCGTTGGTGGCCTTTGCGCTGGGGATGACCCTGTTTCTCATGACGCTCTGCCTGAACGTCATAGCACTCTACATCGTGCGCAAATATCGGGAGCAATATGACTGATGTCTGATGCAACGCTGAACCCGGACGACGCGCCGCGCGCCAAGTCGTCGCTGATCGCGGAAGATGCCCGCACCCGCAAAAGGGCCGCAGCCGAACGCCGGTTCAAAGCCTATGGCATCGCGGCAATTGCGACGGGCCTGTTTTTCCTCGTGGCGCTGATGACGGCAATCCTGACCTCGGGGCTGCCCGCGTTCAAACAGGCCGTCGTCAAGATGCCGTTCACCCTGAGCCAGGAACAGTTCGACGAAGCCGAAAGCGCGCTGTTGAAAACGTCGATCTACACCGGGTTTTTCATCGATGGCCTGTCGGCCAAGCTCGAAGCCGAGGGAGTCGAGGTCAGCTTTGACAAAAAAGCGGTTGAGCGGCTTTTGGGCAAGGTTGGCGGCGACCTGCGGGAGTTCTACCGTGCGAACCCGGACCAGTTGGGGCAAGTGGCCACGTTCGAGGTTGCCGCGGCGAGCCGCGTGGATCGCTATCTGAAAGGCACGTTCACGCGCGAGGATCTGGTCGAAGGCAACCGCTTTTTCATGCCAGAGGATTTTGACCTGATCGACGCGATGCGCAACGCAGGCATTATCAGCCAGGTGTTCAACTGGAATTTCATCACCGGCGTCGACACCGGTGTGGACAACCCCGGCGGCGCAGGCATTGGCGCGTCAGTGCTGGGATCGGTTTTTATGATGCTGGTGGTGCTGGTGCTCAGCCTGCCCATCGGTGTGGCGGCGTCCATCTACCTCGAAGAATTCGCGCCGAAAAACCGTTGGACCGACTTGATCGAGGTGAACATCTCGAACCTTGCAGCGGTCCCGTCGATCGTGTTTGGCATCCTTGGTCTGGCTGTGTTTATCCAGTTTGCGCACCTGCCTCAGTCCGCACCGTTGGTGGGCGGGCTGGTTCTGACGCTGATGACGTTGCCAACGATCATCATTTCGACCCGCGCGTCATTGAAGGCAGTGCCGCCGTCGATCCGGGACGCAGCCCTTGGGGTAGGGGCGTCAAAAATGCAGGCCGTGTTCCACCACGTGCTGCCGCTGGCGGCCCCGGGGATCCTCACTGGAACAATCATCGGTTTGGCACAGGCGCTGGGGGAAACGGCACCCTTGCTGCTGATCGGCATGGTCGGTTTCGTGGCGCGTTATCCTGAGGCGTTCCTCGATGGCTTTGTCGAACCAAACTCGGCCGTGCCTGCACAAATCTACAACTGGGCCGCGCGATCCGACGCGGTGTTTACGGAAAAAGCCTGGGGTGGCATCATCATCCTACTCTTGTTCCTGATCACCATGAACACGATTGCCGTGCTGCTGCGCCGCAAGTTCGAGCGGCGCTGGTAAGGGGTTGATACCATGAACGACATGAGACTTTCGGAGAGAGACGTGGACACCGGCACACCCAAGATCGCGGCCCGCAACGTGCAGGTTTTCTATGGCGACAACCACGCCATCAAGGATGTAGACGTCGATATTGCCGACAAAACGGTGACCGCCTTTATCGGTCCTTCGGGCTGTGGCAAGTCGACTTTTCTACGCTGTCTCAACAGGATGAACGACACAATTGATGTGTGCCGCGTCACCGGTGACATCCGCATCGACGACGAAGACATATATGACAAACGGATCGACCCGGTGCAGTTGCGCGCCAAGGTTGGGATGGTATTTCAGAAACCGAACCCGTTCCCAAAGTCGATCTATGACAATGTCGCCTACGGTCCTCGCATCCACGGCATGGCGCGGAACAAGGCGGAACTGGATGAAATCGTTGAAAAATCCCTGCGCCGCGGCGCGATATGGGATGAGGTCAAGGACCGGCTGGATGCGCCTGGCACAGGCCTGTCAGGTGGTCAGCAACAGAGGCTGTGCATCGCGCGCGCCGTGGCAACCCAGCCCGAGATTTTGTTGATGGATGAGCCGTGCTCGGCGCTCGACCCGATCGCGACGGCGCAGGTCGAGGAACTGATTGACGATTTGCGCAAGAATTACTCGGTTGTGATTGTGACACACTCGATGCAACAGGCCGCGCGTGTCAGTCAGAAAACTGCCTTTTTCCACCTGGGCAACCTTGTTGAATATGGCGAGACCGGGCAGATCTTTACCAACCCCGAGGATCCGCGCACGGAAAGTTACATCACGGGCCGGATCGGATAAGGGCAGGGACCATGCAGGATTTACACATCGCCTCTGCCTTTGACCGCGATCTTGAAGCGATCCAGGCACAGATCATGAAAATGGGCGGGCTTGTCGAGAGCGCGATCATGGAAGCCGCGATCAGCCTTGAGACGCGTGACGAGGAACGTGCAGAAGCCGTCCGCCGCGCCGACAAGCAGATCGATGCGCTGGAACAGACCATCAACGAAGAGGCCGCGCGTGTGATCGCGTTGCGGGCACCCACGGCGTCGGACCTGCGCCTGATCCTGTCAGTGATCAAGGTGAGCGCCAACCTCGAACGCATTGGAGATTATGCAAAAAACATCGCTAAGCGTACATCTGTTCTGGCCCAGCTGACGCCGATCAACGACAGTGCTGGCGCGTTGCGTCGCATGGGCAAGGAAGTTGAGCGCATGCTCAAGGACGCCCTTGACGCCTATGTGTCGCGCGACGCCGATCTTGCGCAAAACGTGATCGACCGGGACCGCGACGTGGACCAGATGTACAATGCGCTGTTCCGTGAATTCCTGACGTTCATGATGGAAGATCATCGCAACATTTCAGCCTGCATGCATCTGCATTTCATCGCCAAAAACATCGAACGCATGGGCGATCACGTTACGTCGGTTGCAGAACAGGTCGTGTATCTGGTCACCGGCGAAATTCCGGATGAAAGCCGCCCGCGAGCGGACAAGACATCTGTCACAGTTCCTGAAGTGGAGTAACCCATGTCTGTCGGTCAGCCCCGCGTATTGGTGGTCGAAGACGAGCCGGCGCAGCGCGAGGTGCTGGCCTATAACCTCGAGGCGGAAGGGTTTGCGGTCAGCCGGGCGCAAAATGGTGAAGAAGCCATGCTGCTCGTGTATGAGGACGCGCCCGATATCATCGTACTGGACTGGATGATGCCGAACCTGAGCGGGATCGAAGTGTGCCGCCGCTTGAAGATCAAGCCGGAAACCCGCGGAATCCCGGTCATAATGCTGTCTGCAAGAACCGAAGAGGTCGACAAGGTTCGTGGTCTGGAAACCGGCGCAGACGATTACGTGGTCAAGCCGTATTCAGTGATGGAACTGATGGCACGCGTGCGCAGTCAATTGCGCCGTGTGCGGCCATCGACGGTGGGCCAGTTGCTGGAATTTGACGACATTGTCCTCGATGCAGAAAGCCACCGCGTGACAAGGGGCACCAACGAGCTGAACCTTGGGCCGACGGAGTTCCGTTTGCTGAGCACGTTCATGGAAAAGCCCGGGCGCGTCTGGAGCCGCGAACAGTTGCTCGACCGGGTTTGGGGGCGCGACATATTTGTTGAGACGCGGACTGTGGATGTGCACATCGGACGTCTGCGCAAGGTGCTGACCATGTTCGGTGGCAGCGACCCGCTGCGCACGGTCCGAGGCGCTGGCTATGCGCTTGGATAGTGTGAGCACACCACGTTAAGGTATTGGGAATTATTCGTTTTGTGAAAATTAGAGCTGGTAAAAATAATTACATAATGTGGATTATACAAACGCCGCATTGATACCAGAGCGCGCTACACTTTGCGCGGTCGCATCAGACCTTCTTGTGCCACGGATGCGACGAGCCGCCCGTCCCGGTCATAGATCATCCCGCGATTGAAGCCGCGTCCGCCACCGGCCCACGGGCTGTCCATCGTATACAGGTGCCAGTCGCTGAACTCCGGGCTGGCATGGAACCACATCGCATGGTCAAGGCTCGCCGCCATCACGCGTCCGGTAAACCACGTTTGCCCGTGTGGTCGCAGCGCTGTGCCCAGCAAGTTCAGGTCGGACGCGTAGGCCAGCAGACAGTGTTGCATTTCCGGCCCCAACCCGTTGGCAGCGGACATGCGGAACCACAGATGCGCCACGTCATCCATTGGTTCCGGCGCAAAAAAGTCGCGCGGCGCAACCTCGCGGATGTCGATGGGCCGTGGGCGCAGAAATTCCTCGTGGTATTGTTCGGGGATGCGATCCTTGACCGTCGCACGCAGCGTTGGACGGTCGGCAAGGTTGTCCGGGCCTTCGACATCCGGCATGCCGTGTTGATGGCTCCAGCCTTCTTCGTCGGCGTGAAACGATGCCGACATGTTCAGGATTTGCCGTCCATGTTGCACCGCCACAACCCGTCGCGTTGTGAAACTGCCGCCGTCGCGCGCGCGGTCCACCTGATAGATCACCGGTACCTTCGGATCACCGGGGCGGATGAAATAGGCGTGTAGGCTGTGGCACAGGCGACCTTCAACCGTGTTGTAGGCGGCCGCAAGCGCCTGCCCGATCACTTGACCGCCAAAGATGCGCGTTGATGTCTCGCCCCCCTCGCCCGTGCCACGAAAGAGATCAACCTCAAGCCTTTCTACAGCCAAAAGGTCCAGAAGCGTTTGATGTGCGTCGGTCATGCCCCGATCTGTCACATCAGCGCGCCGTGTACCAGCGCCTTGAGTTCAG
Source organism: Pseudomonadota bacterium (assembly GCA_038532285.1). Classification (GTDB taxonomy): domain Bacteria; phylum Pseudomonadota; class Alphaproteobacteria; order Rhodobacterales; family Rhodobacteraceae; genus Tateyamaria. Next base: position 28,321 of record JBCBAV010000004.1, read on the forward strand.
CGCGGGCGGGTGTCGCGGACGATGGGCTGAGCTGTGTGAAGAGCACCGTGGAGATATCGTGCACGCGGTCGATCCAGAAGAATGTGGAGGCCATGCCACCCCAGCTGAAGTCGCCAAGCGATGACGGCACGCGGCTGCGCGCTGGATTGATCACCACAGCACCGCCGATGCCAAACCCCATGCCCTCCATCGGCTGTTCGGCAAAGCTGGCCGGTCCCATGCTGGCGATGTCACCGGGCAGGTGGTTGGCCATCATGAAGTCGGCTGACGACGGTGAAATCAGCCCCTGCCCGCGCAATCGCAACGCTTCGGCAAAGGCCATGTAGTCGTCGATGCTGCCCACCAGCCCGCCGCCGCCGCTGTAGCAGGTTGTCGTGCGAAACGGCGACGCATCAGCATGGTCCACGGCGCGCAGCACGCCCTCCTGTGGTGCTGAACCCAGCGCCATCGCGTCGCCTTCGAGCGGCGTATAGAGCGTGGCGCAGCGCGGCAGCATGGCCTCTGTCAGGGCAAATCCGGTGTCTTCCATGCCCAGCGGAAACAGCACGCGGTTGCGGAACACCTCGTTCAGTGGCGCGCCTTCGACAACTTCGATCACCCGCCCGATCACGTCGATCCCGACCGAGTATTCCCAACGTGCGCCCGGCTCGAACGCCAGGGGGAGTTGTGCCAGCGCCTCGCATTGCGCGGCAAGCGACGGTGCGTGCGGTTTGAAGAGCAGATCGGCCTCTTCCATCGCTTGCGGCAGGATGCCCGGATTGAACGGATAACTCATGCCGGCGCGGTGTGTGAGCAGTTGGTGCAACGTCGGTACCGCGCACGGTGTTGCGTGGTCGATCCGGGTGGCATCGGGGCGCAGGGCGCGGGGGTCGTCGAAATCGGGCAGAAAGCGCGACAGAGGCGCATCGAGGTGCAACCGTCCCTCCTCGACTAGCATCATCAGGATCAGCGATGTGACGGGTTTCGTCATCGAATAGATTCGCGCGACGGTGTCACGTTCCCAAGGGAGGTCGGCCTCGTTGTCGCGCTGGCCTGCCTGGGCATAGAACACTTCGGACCCGTGCTGTCGGATCAGGACCGACAGCCCCGCGAAACGGCGGTTGTCCACTTGGGTATGCGCCCACGTGGCGATGCGTTTGAGGCGGGTGGGGTCGAGGGTCAGAGCCATGGCGCCAGCTTAGGGCCCCCGCCCCTAATGCCAAGGACTAATGGCGACGGAAATCGATCCGATTTCCCGATTTTTCGTGTCGGAAAATCAAACCTCAAGCCATTCCTTGCGCACGTCTTCGCGGGCTTTCAGGTCTTCTGGCGTTCCTTCGAACACGACCCGACCATGGCCCATCACATAGACTCGGTGCGCGATGTCGAGGGCTATGGACAGCTTTTGTTCTACCAGAAGGATCGCCACCTTGCGCTTGGCAATCTCTTGCAACAGCCCCGCCACCTTTTGCACCATTTGCGGGCTCAGGCCTTCGGTGGGCTCATCAATCATGATCAGGTCGGGATCGCCCATGAGCGTGCGGCACATGGTCAGCATCTGCTGTTCGCCGCCCGACAGCACGGACGCCTCCACATCGGCCCGGCGTTCGAGGTTGTCGAACATGTCGAACATGTCCTGCATCGACCACCGCCCCTGCCCGTCCTTTTGCCCCGGTTTGATCCCGAGGATCAGGTTCTGACGCGTGGTCAGGCCAGGAAAGATGTCGCGGTTTTCCGGCACGTAGCCAAGGCCCATGCATGCCGCCTGAAACGCCGTGCAGCCTGCGATTTCCTGCCCGCGAAACTTGACTGACCCTTGGGGGGAAACCTCGCCCATCACGGCTTTGCAGGTGGTGGACCGCCCTACCCCATTGCGACCTAGAAGGGCCACAATCTCACCCTCGCCCACTTCCAAGTTCACGCCCTGCAGGATGTGGCTTTTGCCGTAGAAGGCGTGCAGATCGCGGACTTCGAGCATCTAGTGGTCCTCCAGCGCGGCACCCAGATACGCCTCTTGCACGCGCGGGTCGGCGCGGACTGCCTCTGGCGTGCCGGTGGCGATGATCTGGCCGTAAACCAGCACGGAAATGCGGTCGGCGAGGCCAAAGACCACGCCCATATCATGTTCCACCATGACCAGCGTCTTGCCGGTGGTCACGGTTCGGATCAACTCGACGATATAGTCGGTTTCCGAATGGCTCATGCCCGCTGTCGGCTCATCCAGCATGATCACGTCCGCCCCGCCCGCAATGGTTATCCCGATCTCGAGCGCGCGCTGCTCGGCATAGCTGAGCACGCCCGCCGGCAGGTCGCGACGGTCTGTGAGGTTGAGCTGTTCGATGATCGCATCTGCGCCTTCGGTCAGCGCCCGCTTGCGCGCGACCAGGGTCCAGAAGTCGTACCGATAGCCTTGCGCCCACAAAAGCGAACAGCGCAGGTTTTCGAACACGCTCATCTTGGGAAAGATGTTGGTGATCTGGAACGATCGGCTGAGGCCGAGGCGGTTGATCTGAAACGGTTGCAGACCCGCCAGATCGCGGCCGTGCAGGTGGATCGATCCGGCTGTGGCGCCGAAACGGCCCGTGATCAGGTTGAACAACGTGGATTTGCCTGCGCCGTTGGGTCCAATGATGGCGTGTCGCTCGCCGCGCGATATCTCGAGTGTGACGCCGCGAATGATCTCGGCCTTGCCAAAGGACTTTTGCAAGCCGTCGAGGTGCAAGGCGGCGGTCATGGACGTCTCTGTGGTGGTGTGATCGCATCGGACCACGCCGCCGCCATGTCCGGGGCCGTGCGTTTCGCGACCCACCCGCCAAGGCCCGTCGCGCACAGAGCGATCGCCCAAGGCAGTACCGCATGGCTGTCAAAGGTGATCCAGAAGAGCGTCATCTCGTGATCGCCGGGCGAGCTGTGCCGCGCATGAAACACCATTTCAAGCAACGCAGCCGCCCCCAGCGCGGCGATGGTCGCGCTGCCCAGGGTTCTGGCGTAGGGCACAGCCAGCACGTGCGCCTGTCGCAGCGCAAAAGCGGGCACGTGGATCATGATCAGCCCGGCCAGGCCGCCGGGAAAGAACATCACGGTAAAGACAAAGACGAGGCCCAGATACACGCCCCACAGCTCGGTCTGCAGGCTGAGCACGGTCTGAACCAGCGTGAACACGATGGCCCCGAGGATGGGCCCGAAAAAGAAGCCGACGCCTCCGAGAAATGTCACCAAAAGGATGATGCCCGACTGGGTGGTGTTCAGGTTCTCCTCGGTCAGGATTTCGTAGTTTACAGCAAAGAGCGCGCCGGCGATGCCCGCGAAAAACCCCGACGCGACAAAGCTGTAAAAGCGAACCCAGCGGGCCGAGTAGCCCAGGAATTCTGCGCGTTCGGGGTTGTCCCGCACGGCGTTTGCCATGCGGCCCATGGGCGTGCGGGAGAACAGGAACATGAGTGCGGCCGAAATCATTAGCCACACTGCGATCAGATAGTACACCTCGATCTGTTGCAGGAATTCGACGCCAAAGAATGGCAGGCCGTAGGTGCGGTCGCCCGATATCCCCTCTTCGCCGCCAAAAAAGACCACAATGATGACGGAACAGGCGGCGATGAGTTCTCCGACCCCGAGGCTGATCATGGCAAAGACCGTGCCCGCCTTGCGCGTCGAAAAGCTGCCTACGATGGCGGCAAGGACAAGCCCTGTCAGTCCGCCGAATATCGGCAAGAGCGGCAGCGGGATCGTGGCGAACAGATCCGAGGCGTTCATGATGTGCATGCACGCAAATCCGCCCACCCCGGCGTAGACGGCGTGCCCAAAGCTGAGCATACCGCCCTGCCCCAGCAGCATGTTGTAGGCCAGCGCAAAGATGATGGTGATCGCCATCTGGTTCATGATGGTGATCGCGGAATTGGCAGTAAAGATGAACGGCAGCACCATAAGCAGCGCACCGGACAACAGCCAAGGCGCCAGATACATCAGCCGGGGGCGTGTGGCAGCGGCGGTGGCGGTGGCATCGGTCATACGTCACGCTTTCCAAACAGGCCGTGGGGCCGCAGGATCAGGATCATCACCATCAGGATGTACGGCAGGATGTCGGCCACCTGTGGGCTGGTCAGCGACCACAGATCACGCCACGGGCTGTCCCAGATCGGGTCGGGCGCGGTGAACCCCACCGTGGTCAGCAGGTCCTCCATCCGAAGGTTGTACGCCTTGGAAAAGGTGGTGATCCACCCGATCAGAAGCGAGGCGACCAGCGCACCCCAAAGGCTGCCCAAGCCGCCGATCACGATGGTCACAAACACGATGGAGCCGAGCACAAAGGCCATGCCCGGAAACGTGCCCAGCACCGGCCCAGCAATCACGCCCGCCACGCCGGCAAGGGCTGTGCCCACCCCGAACACGCCCATGAAGATCAGCGGCACATTGTGGCCGAGGGCCTCGACCGTCTTGGGATAGCTGAGGGCGGCCTGGATGATCATGCCGACGCGGGTGCGGGTCAACACCCAGAGCAGACCGACAAAAATCAAAACCGAGATGAAGATCATGAAGATCTTGTAGGCCGGGATCGCGTTGCCCGCGATCGAGAACGCGGTGAATTGCAGGATCTCAGGTGTTTGGTAAGCGACCTGGCTTTTGCCCCAGATGAACTGCACCAACTCCTCGATCAGCAGCGCGAGGCCAAAGGTAAAAATCAATTCGGGCACATGGCCGTACTGGTGCACCCGGCGCAACCCGTAGCGTTCCACGCCTGCCCCCATCACGCCGACAATCAGCGGCGCGAACAGCAGTCCCATCCAGAAGCCTAGCGCAAGGCTGATCTGATAAGCGAAATAAGCACCAAGCATGTAAAAGCTGGCGTGCGCAAAATTCAGCACGCCCATCATTGAAAAGATGAGCGTTAGCCCCGCTGACAGCATGAACAGCAAGAGGCCGGTCACAAGACCGTCGATCAGATTGACGAGGATGAGATCCATGGCAAGTGATCCAATGGACGCGGGGCAAGCCCGCGACACGTTTTATGTTTGCTGACGAGGGGGGCGCTGCCCCCCTCGAACTCCCCCTGAGGTATTTTTGGCCAGAAGAAGCAACATTTTGCGGTCAGGGGCGCCTCATCTGGCAGGTTGTCGCGCTGTCGGCTGCGGCCATTTCGACGGTTGAATCCACCTTGATCCCGAAGCTGGAGTTGTCAAAATCGAAGGTGATACCATCATTGGTGTGCGCGTGGATGTGCACGTCCTGGATCATCTGGTGGTCGCTCTCGCGCATCATCAGCTTGGTGCCCCAGAGACTTTCATGCTCCATTCCTTCGAGCGCATAGGCAACTGATACGACGTCCGTGGCGCTGCCCGCTTCGTCGATGGCCTTGGCAAGCATCTCGATCACGTTGGTGATGCGCGGCTGGCTGATGTTTCCGTCGGGATGCTTGGCCTTGAACGCCTCATAGTACGCGGCTGCGCGGTCACTGGCTGGCGGGTTGATCTGACCCTCGGCCACGAGTTTCAGCGAGCCGACCCCGGCATCACCAAAGGCTGCGGTGATCCCGTCGGCAGCGGCATAGTACGTGAAAATCGGACCGGTATAGCCGTTTTCCAGTACCGAGCGACCAAGGCCCACCATGTCCGCGCCCCAGTTGCCGGTGATGATCGCGTCCGCCTCGGCAGCCATGATCTTGCGCGCGTACGGGGTGAAATCCTTTACCTTGCCGATCGGGTGCAGCTCGTTCCCGACAATCTCGATATCGGGGCGCTTTTCCCCGATAAAACGGGTTGCAGCCGCAGCGACTGCTTTGCCAAAGCTGTAGTCTTGGCCGATCACATACACTTTTTTGATGGCATCATCGGCGGCAATTACATCGGTCAATGCATCCATCTTGATGTCGGCGTTTGCATCAAATCGGAAGTGCCAGAAATTGCATTTGTCATTTGTCAGCGCGGGGTCGACGGCGGAATAATTGAGAAACAGCACGCGATCATCAGGATTGCGGCGGTTGTGCTTGTTGATGGCTTCGGTCAGCGCGTTGGCCACCCCGGAACTGTTGCCCTGCGCGATGTAGCGGACGCCCTGATCAATCGCGACCTGCAGCTGGATCAGTGACTCTTTGGGGCTGATCTTGTTGTCGAAGGCGACAATTTCGAACATCCGGCCGCCCAGTACGCCCCCCTGCTTGTTCACCAATTCGTCGGCTGCGAATTCGTACTGCGCCAACCCGTTCACACCGGTCCCTGCAAAGGGCCCCGACAGTGGATCGATAAAGGCGATCTTGACGTTGTCCGCAGTGGCGGCAAGCGCGCTGAGGCCAAGTGAAAGCGCGGTGGCCGCGCCCAAAAGGGTGCGTCTGTTCATTGTAATCCTCCCATGTCATGGGGGCGGACCACTCGTTGCGGCGGCTTGGCCCCGATGCGTCAGCGTTACACAGTGGAGGAATAAGTCAAGGTCGGAGATTCCACTTGGGGTTGGGTCGTCAGTCTGGCGGGGAATTACGCCTTGTAAGAAATTGAATTATCTCCCCAAAGCCTTCAGGCCGCTCGTTGCAAACAGAGGGACAAATGCGCCAAGCTGCATGGCGCGTGCCGGGTTGGATGCGTTCCCATCGAGAGCGCGGCGCAAGACACCCTGAATGATGGCTGCCATGCGAAAAAAACAGAAGGCCACGTAGAAGCCAAAATTGTCGATGTCGGCAATGTTGCGACGCATGCAGTAGGCCGTAATGAAGGCTTCGTCGGAGGGCAGTCCAAGCGCTGTGCGGTCCACCCCCGCGAGCCCGCGCCCCTCGTTGCCCGGCGGCAATTGCCACTGCATGATCACGGATGCGAGATCGGCATAGGGATGGCCCAACGTGCTCAACTCCCAATCCAGGACGGCGACGCACCGTGGTTCACTGTCGTGAAAGATCATGTTGTCGATGCGATAGTCGCCGTGCACCAGGGTACGCTGCCCATCGTCTTCGGGCATTTCTTCCGCAAGGCGCGCGATGAGACGGTCCATGTCGGCAATACGTTCGGTTTCCGACGCGCGGTACTGCTTGGTCCAGCGCGATACTTGTCGCGCGACATAGTGGCCCGGCGGCCCGTAGTCGCTTAACCCGACACCATCCACGTCAACCTCATGCAGCGCTGCGAGCACTCTGTTCATGTCGTCGATCACGGCCGCGCGGTCCACGTTGCCCAACTGATCCAAGGTGGGCTGAGTGAAATTGCGCCCTCGCACATGGTCCATGACGTAGAAATCCGAACCTATGATTGCAGGATCCTCGCACAAATGGTGCATGCGCGCGACGGGCACATCGGTGCCGGCCAGGGCGCGTTGCACACGGAATTCGCGATCGACAGCGTGTGCCGATTTCAACAACTGCCCGGGTGGTTTGCGGCGCAGGACGTACTTGCCCGCAGAGGTTTTGAGCAGGAAGGTCGGGTTGGATTGACCGCCCGCGAATTTTGTTGCCTCAAACGGTGCATCAAATCCCGGCAGCTTTTGGCGCAAGTATTCCCCTACCGCGCCTGTATCCAGCGTTTGCGCGTCGCTCACCATGCGTTTTGCTCCGATGCCGCGCGGGCCGCGGCGTATTCATCCGAGATCCTTGCAACAAGTTCTGCAGCAGGCACCGTGTCACGCACAGCACCGATCCCCTGCCCCGAGCCCCAGATGGTTTTCCACGCCTTTGGTTTCGACGATCCGCTGCCGAAATTCATTGAAGACGCATCTGCCGAGGGCAGGTTGTCCGGATCCATCCCCGCTGCCTCGACCGAGCCGCGCAGGTAGTTGCCCCATACCCCGGTGAAAAGCGAGGAATAGACGATATCCTCGGCCCCGCTGTCCACGATCATCTGCTTGTAGGCGTCATCAGCATTGGCTTCTTTGGTCGCGATAAACGGCGAACCGACATAGCCGAAATCGGCGCCCATAGCGCGTGCGGCGTGAAGCGAAGCACCTGTCGCAATCGCGCCAGACAAAGCGATGGGACCGTCGAACCATTCACGGATTTCCTGAACGAGCGCGAAGGGCGATTGCTGCCCCGCATGCCCACCAGCGCCAGCTGCAACCGCGACCAATCCATCGGCGCCCTTGGCGATCGCTTTGTGGGCAAAGGTGTTGTTGATGATGTCATGCAGCACGACGCCGCCGCAGCTGTGCGCGGCCTCATTCACCTCGGGCCGTGCGCCCAGTGATGTAATCCACACTGGCACCTCGTGGCGCACACAGATCTCGATGTCGCGGTCCAGCCGCGTGTTCGAACGATGTACGATCTGGTTCACCGCGAATGGTGCTGCGGGACTGTCGGGATTGGCTTGATTGTAGCGGTCCAGCTCTTCGCGGATCTGCGTCAGCCACATGTCGAGTAGCGGTGGCTCGCCTTCGCCTTCTCGGGCGTTCAGTGCCGGGAACGAACCGATGATGCCCGCCTTGCACTGCGCGATGACCAGCGCGGGGACCGAAATGATGAAAAGCGGCGCGGCGATCATTGGCAGTCGCATCTGTTGCAAGGCGTGCGGCAGCTTGGATCTATCGCGCATCGGTCCCTCTTCTCTGTTTCAAAAAAATCCCCGCCGGAGGCTCCCGCAGGTGCCGCCAGCGCTGTGTTACAAGACTTCGAAAAGACCTGCAGCGCCCATGCCCCCGCCGACACACATGGTGCAGACAACGAATTTGGCGCCGCGCCGTTTGCCCTCGATCAATGCGTGGCCCACCATGCGCGCCCCCGACATGCCGTAGGGATGACCGATCGAGATCGCGCCGCCGTTGACGTTCAACAGCTCATCCGGAATGCCCAGCCTGTCGCGGCAATAGACCACCTGCACGGCGAACGCCTCGTTAAGCTCCCACAGGCCGATATCGTCCATGGTCAATCCATGGGTGTCCAGCAGTTTGGGCACTGCAAAGACCGGCCCGATCCCCATCTCATCCGGTTCGCACCCCACGGCCGTGACACCGACATAGCGACCAAGCGGCTCCAGTCCTTTTTGTTCGGCAAGCGTGCTTTCCATCACAACGCAGGCCGACGCGCCGTCTGACAGCTGCGAGGCATTGCCCGCGGTGATGTACTTGCCCTTTTTGATGTGGATCCCGTCGCTCAGCACCGGTTGCAGGCCCGACAGCGCGCCGATCTCTGTGCCGGGGCGATTGCCTTCGTCCTCGGTGAGCATGACAACCTGCTGGCTCACCTCGCCGCTTTCCGGGTCTTTGACGCGAACAACTGATGGCATCGGTTCAATTTCGTCGGCGAATTTGCCCGCCTCTTGTGCCGCGGCGGTCCGGGCCTGCGATTGGACTGCATAAGCGTCCTGTTCTTCGCGGCTCACGCCATAACGCGCAGCGACGGTTTCCGCAGTCTCGAGCATGGACATGTAAATTTCGGGCTTTTTGTCCTTGAGCATGGGGTCGGCATGGGCGCGCATGTCTGGCGTCTGCACCAGCGACACGCTTTCGACCCCGCCCGCGACCATGACGTTCACGCCGTCCATCACCACCTGCTTGGCCGCTGTCGCAATCGCCATCATGCCGCTGGCGCATTGCCGGTCGATGCTCATGCCTGCAGTGCTGACGGGCATGCCGCCGCGGATGGCGGCCTGGCGCGCGATGTTGCTGGACTGGTGGCCCTGCTGCAGAGCGGCGCCGATTATGACGTCCTCGACCTCAGCCGGGTCCAACCTGGCCTGGTCGACCGCGTGTGCGATGACGTGTGCGGCCATGGTTTGCGGCGGGGTCGCTTGAAACGCGCCGCGATAGGCTTTGCCGATGGGCGTGCGAACGGTTGAAACGATGACGGCGTCGCGCATGGATCGTATTCCTCATGTGATCGGACGGAACCAGGGGGCCTGCCCCCCGGACCCCCCGAGGTATTTTTGGCCAGAAGAAGCAGTAAAGCCGCAGGCGTCAACCTTCGAGCGCTGCGCGAAAGAGGTTGGGCCCGCTCATCACCTGGATGCCGCCTGACACGGGCAGGATCGCGCCGGTCAAATAGGACCCGCCCTGCCCGCACAGAAACTGCATGCAGCCTGCGATGTCTTCGGGTTGACCGACACGGCCGAGGGGCACGTCCGCACCAACCTTGGCGCGCATCCCTTCGTCGGCGGTGGCAAAGGCTGTCATCTTGCTGACAAAAGGCCCGGGCGCCAGCGCATTTACGGTGACGTGGTGGCTGGCCAGTTCCTTGGCCATGATTTCGGTGATGTGGTGTACCGCGGCCTTTGACGCCGCATAGCTGTAGGCGCCATCGCCCAGCGGGGCGTCTCCCATCACCGAGCCTACGTTGATCACACGGGCGGGATCCTCGGGTTTTGCCGTCGCGATCAGCGTCGGCAAAAGAGCCTGCGTCAAGTGGAATGCCGCGGTGACGTTGAGCGCCATCACCTTGTCCCAGGCATCGTAGGGAAATTGACCCAGGGGTGCGCCCCACGATACGCCGGAATTGTTCATCAGGATGTGCAACTTGTCGGTGCGGGCTTTGACTTCGACCAACAGCGCATCAATGCCCGCCTCGGTCGACAGGTCTGCGGCAAACCCTTCGGCACTGCCGGGCGCATCGAGTGCATTGAGGGCTGCAGCAGCGTCTTCACATGCGGCGCCCTTGCGGCTGGCGATCAGCACGCGTGCCCCTGCCATCACGAGACCGGTTGCGGCCATGTATCCGATCCCAGTGGCGCCGCCGGTGACCAGTGCGATCTTTCCCTGCAAGGAAAACAATGTGTTGGGGTCCATATTTGCTCCTCCCGAGAGCTGTGCCTGCCGTCACGTCCCTGACATGGGCGTCTTTACACCATGCATGGCGCGCGCGCAGGATGCACGCAAGCCTTGTGGTGTCGTTACGTCAGATGCCGCACCACATATTTGGCAAGAATGGGAGAACAGCCATGTCCAATCGCCAGATCGTCGTCAAGGATTTGCCCAAGGGCGTGTTGGGGCAAGAACATTTCGACCTGCGCGAGGTGGAACGACCCGTGCCGGGAAATGGCGAGGTGCTGTTGCGCGTGATCCTGATGAGCATTGATGCCGCCAATCGCAGTTGGTTGCAGGGCGCCACTTATCGCGATGCGGTGCGCGCGGGTGATCCGATGCCGACTTACGCGGTGTGTGAAGTGATCGAGAGCAAGTCACATCGGCTACGTGAGGGCGACCTTGTCGCTGCCGAAGCAACCTGGTCGGATCATGTCGTATGTCCCGCACACAAGGTGGTCAAGCTGCCGCGCGTGCCAGTGTTGAGCCATCTGCTCAGCGTCTACGGCATCGCGGGAAAAACGGCGTTTCACGGCCTTTTGCAAATTGGCCAGCCGCTTGCAGGCGAAACCATCGTCGTTTCCGCCGCCGCCGGGTCGGTTGGTGGATATGTCGGGCAGATTGGCAAGGCGCTGGGGTGCCGTGTCGTGGGGATCGCGGGTGGTCCAGCGAAATGCGCGTATGTGACCAAGGAATTGGGATTTGACGACTGCATCGATTACCGCGCCGGTGGCATGTTCAAGGCACTGCGCGCCGCATGTCCGGACGGCATCGACGTCTATTTTGACAATGTCGGCGGTGAAATACTTGAACTCGTGCTCGGCTTGATGAATGAACGCGGGCGCGTGGTGTGCTGTGGTGCGATCAGCCAGTACGATACTGATGCGCCCACTGGCCCGCGCAACCTGCCCGGCGTGGTTGTCGTTAAGCGGCTGCGGATGGAGGGGTTCATCGTGATGGATTTCGCCCGTGACGATGCCAAGGCGGTGCGAGCGCTTCAGACCTGGGTGGCGGCGGGTCAAATCAAGGTGACCGAAGACATCGTGGATGGGCTCGAAAAGGCACCTGCCGCGTTGATCGGGCTATTGGCTGGTGACAACACTGGAAAACGCATGGTGCGGGTCGGTCCGGACCCATGACCGCGCGGGATGCTGCCGTCGCGGCGCTGAGCGCCAGGAGAGGCGAAACCTTTGGCCCATCGCGTTGGATAGAAGTTGATCAGGAAATGATCAGCAGCTTTGGCGCGGTAACACATGACGAACAGTTCATCCATATGGACCCAAGCCGCGCGGCAAAGACACTATTGGGCGGCACAATTGCGCACGGTTTTCTAACGCTCGGCCTTGCGAGCCGGATGGCCTACGATTGTTTTGATCCGCTGCCGGGTCAAAGCATGGGTATCAATTATGGCATGGACCGCTTGCGCTTTCTCAACCCGGTGCGGCCCGGTCAGCGGGTGCGTGGGCGGTTTGTCCTGTCGGAGGTATCGGCGCGAGGGGATGACGCGCTGATGCGCACAACAGCGCTGACCATCGAAATTGAAGGCTTGGAGAAACCGGCGCTCGTTGCTGATTGGCTTGGGATGGTCATGTTCTGATGCGTCCTGCCACAGGCACACACGCAAATGTACCGGCGCGGTCAAAACCCTTTACACAAGGACCGCTGCGCCGATAACAGTCGGGCAAACAAGGGCTTATTTCGATGACTTCAATTCTTGTACTCAACGGACCCAACCTGAACCTGCTTGGGCTGCGCGAACCTGACGTCTATGGCCACACGACATTGCCCGAGATAGAAAACGCAGCGATGAAACACGGCGCAGCGCACGGGGTCGACGTCACGTGCCAACAGTCCAACCACGAAGGCGCGCTGGTTGATGCCATTCACGCCAGCGTCGGAAAGCACAGCGGAGTCATCCTGAATGCAGGTGCGTACACCCATACGTCGATTGCGCTGCGCGACGCCATTGCCGGCACTGGCCTGGCGGTTGTGGAATTGCATCTGTCGAACATACACGCGCGCGAAAGCTTTCGTCACACTTCAATGATTGCACCCGTGGCTATCGGTATGATTTGCGGCTTTGGCGCTGCGGGGTATACTTTGGCCATCGACGCCCTCGTGCGTCATTTGGGGCCACATTCATGAAGAGCTATTTGCACCGTCTGGCGAACTACCAGTCCGTTCAGGACCTGTGGGAAGCGCATACAGACAAAATGGCGGAATACGGTTTTGACCGGTTGATCTACGGGTTCACGCACTACCGGTCTGGCGCGTCGCTCGGCGATCCCGAGGATTTTGTCGTTCTGACCAACCATGATCAGGATTACATGAATGTTTTCATTGGTGAGCAGCACTATGTTCATGCACCGATGGTGAACTGGGCACTCAATAACGAAGGGGCGTGCAGCTGGAAAATTCTGGGACAGATGCGCGAAGCCGACACGCTGACCGCAGCTGAAAAGCGGGTGCTTGCGTTCAATGTGACCATGGGTGTCACGGCCGGTTACACTATCAGCTTCAAGTCAATTTCTGCCCGATCCAAGGGCGCGATCGCGTTGACGGCAAAGGCTGGCACAAGCCAGGAAGAGATTGATGCGGTTTGGGATGAACATGGCTCGGACATCCAGCTGATGAACAATATCGCACATCTCAAGATCCTCACACTCCCCTACGTTTCACCGAAACGCGTGCTGACGCGCCGGCAACGGGAAGCGTTGCAATGGGTGGGCGACGGCAAGACGATGCAGGATATCGCGCTTTTGATGGGGCTGACTTCTGCCACCGTCGAAAAACACCTTCGGCTGGCGCGCGAAGCGTTGGCAGTTGAGACCACAGCGCAGGCGGTGCTCAAGGCTGCCTTTGCCAATCAGATGTTCATTCTCGAAGCCTGAATGCGCCCAACTGACATCGAGGTAAGGAATCCCAGACTGTTCAAAAAAGTGCCGCTGAGCGACATTGTACGTGTTCCGTGAGTGGTGGCTTTGGCCAGGGAACATGGGGGTCGCGGTCTGGTGTATATGACCAGTTGATCCGGTCCCTGCAATTTCGGGTTTATCCCGTACCGGCCCGCTTGTTTATTGTTCCGCAGGCGGGCCGGAACCAGCGTCCGCCTGTCTCATCCCCGTGGCATTGGGCGCCATCCCGGCGGGATCGCGACCCCAAACGCGATCCCGCCGCTTCACATCGCGGAGTTCGAAAAAGATATCGCTATCAGAGCCTTCTGGGTTGTTGTTAATTCAATGTGAGCGCGCAATGAAAAAGAGCGCACCTGCACTTGGCGGATGCGCTCTTTGTTTGATTAGACCGACACCGCGGAATGCGGCGGTAGATGTTCTGTTGGTCTAGCCTTGAGCCGCTTTGGCAACCTCGGCTGCAAAGTCCTCTTTCTCCACCTCAATACCTTCGCCAACTTCGAGGCGTGCAAAGCCGGTAATCGTCGCCCCTGCCTCTTTCGCCGCCGCTTCGACGGTAAGGTCGGGGTTCACAACGAATTGCTGATTCAGCAGCGTCGACTCCGCGACGAACTTTTTCATCCGGCCGACGATCATCTTTTCGATGACCTGCTCGGGCTTGCCGCTTTCGCGGGCGATGTCCATCTGGACCTGCTTTTCTTTCTCGATCACGGCGGGGTCCATGTCGGCCTCGCTCAGCGCGGCAGGGTTGACGGCCGCGATGTGCATCGCGACCTGCTTGCCGAATGCCTCATCGCCGCCATCCATCGCGACGAGAACACCGATTTTGCCCATGCCCGCGGTGGCCGCGTTGTGGACATACGACACGACCGTGCCGCCCGAGATTTTGGACATGCGGCGCACCGACATGTTTTCGCCGATCGTGGCGATCTTGTCGGTCACGACATCTGCGACTGTCTTGCCGCCCATTTCAGCAGCGACCAGTGCGTCAACATCGTCGACACCCAGTGCGGCTGTCGCGATGCCGGACACCATGTCCTGGAATTCGGCATTCTTGCCGACAAAATCGGTTTCAGAGTTCACTTCGACGGCGACACCGGTGCCTCCGTCAACGACTACGGCCACCAGACCTTCGGCGGCGGTGCGGCCCGATTTCTTGGCGGCCTTGGCCAGGCCCTTGGTGCGCAGCCAGTCGATGGCGGCTTCCATGTCGCCATCGGTTTCGGTCAACGCTTTTTTCGCGTCCATCATGCCTGCGCCAGTGGTGTCGCGCAGTTCTTTGACGAGTGCTGCTGTGATTGCCATTTTCGGCTCTCCTCAGATTGTCTTGTGGTGGCGGCGGGACAGGCCCGCCGCGTCGTGCCAGTGCTTGGCCGTTCAGCCTTCGGCTTTTGCCTCTTCGGCGGACGCGTCTGCTGCGGGCGCCTCATCGGCTGCGGGCGCAGCCGCTTCGGCAACGGCCTCTTCGACCGGTGCTTCTTCCATCGCGCCAAGATCGACACCTGCGGCACCCAGTTGCGCGCTCATGCCTTCCAGGGCGGCACGGGCTGCGAGGTCGCAGTAAAGCGAGATTGCGCGCGCGGCGTCGTCGTTCCCGGGGATGATGTAATCAACACCATCAGGCGAGCAGTTGGTGTCGACCACGGCCACAACCGGGATGCCCAGCTTGTTGGCTTCGGCCACCGCCAGCGCTTCTTTCTTGACGTCGATGACAAACAGCAGGTCGGGACGGCCACCCATTTCGCGGATACCGCCAAGCGAAGCCTGCAGCTTGCCCTGATCACGCTCCATGCCAAGGCGCTCTTTCTTGGTTAGGCCGTCAAAGCCGTTTTCTGCCTGCTCATCAATTGCCTTCAGCCGGTTGATCGATTGCGAAACAGTCTGCCAGTTGGTCAGCGTGCCGCCCAGCCAGCGGTGGTTCATGTAATACTGCGCGCACTTTTCAGCGGCGTCAGCAACGGGCGCCGAAGCCTGACGCTTGGTGCCGACAAACAACACGCGGCCGCCTTTGGCGACCGTGTCGCGGATGGCCTGCAACGCTTGGTCCAGCATCGGAACCGTCTGGGTCAGGTCCATGATGTGGATGCCATTGCGAGCGCCGTAGATAAACGGCGACATACGCGGGTTCCAACGCTGTGTCTGGTGGCCAAAGTGCACGCCAGCTTCGAGCAGCTGTCGCATGGAGAACTCGGGAAGAGCCATGTGTTCGTATCCTTTTCCGGTTTGCGCCTCACCCGGGGCATCAGTGCGATTGCACCAACCGGCGGACCATTCGGGGATGTCTGTCCCAAACGCCCACCCCGGGCTGCGAAGTGAATGCGCGCGCCTTAAGCTATTGCGCACAGGTTGGCAAGGGGATCATTCAACGAGCCGGTGTCCATGCCGCACAGCATTTTCCGCAGCGGACGCGAGCGCTTTGCGGTTCTTGAAGTCCGAGACCTTCAATGCTGGGTGATACACCACCTCGACACGCCCCTGTCTTGGCAGCGCAAGCGTGGCCAGCAGGTGGCTGTCAAAGCTCATCTCGCCCCACCACCCGTATTTGCGCGGATCGTCCCCGTCAGGCGCGAAATATGTCACCGACACTGGCTGAACCGAAATGATGTCTGCCAGCGACGGCGCAAAGAAGGCGGCGAAGAGTGTTGGTTTGAACGGCAGGACGCGCAGCCCATCCGTGCTTGTCCCCTCGGGAAAAAACAGCAATCGGTGGCCAGCGCCAAGGCGATCCTCGAAAATGTCTTTTTGTGCTTGCGCTTCGCGCCGGTCGCGCGCGATGAAGACGGTTCCTGTCACACGCGCCAGAAACCCGATGCCGGGCCACCCTGCCACTTCGGATTTCGACACGAAATAGAGGGTGTCGGACGCATTCAGCACAAAAATGTCGAGCCACGAAGAGTGGTTTGCAACGATCGCGCCCTGACCGATCATCGGAGCGCCCTCACGCGAATACTGCAAACCCATTGCCCAAAGTGACACCCGGCAAACGATGCGGGTTATGTGCGGCGTCCAAGGGCGGCGCGCACCGTGAACGGGCGCTTCGATCAGGCGTAGCGGTATTTTCAGGATCAGGCCGAGCAGGATGACAAGAATGATTGCGCCGGCGCGGCGTGCGATCCGCACCCATCCACGCGGCCCAATCCGACCGAACGATGGCGGCGGATCACCTTCCCAGGTCATGCTCACGCGCGCGCCCCGTAGATACGCTTTTGTCGTTCGGACATCGCGGCGGTTTCCATGATCAGGCAAACGTCAGTCGTATTGAAGGCGTGATCTACATAAGCACCCTGCCCTACAACGCCACCCAAACGCAGATACGCCTTGATCAGTGCGGGCACTTGCACCATCGCCGCGCGACGGTCGATGGCATCCGCGTCCAACAGATCCATTGACGCGCAATGCGGCGCTCGGGCGGTAACGCGCAGGTTCGGAGGTGCCAGGTGTCGATGATGCAACAGCGACAAAGGCTGCGCCAAGGCCTGCACATCGGTGCCATGAAACGAGGCAACCCCAAACATAACCTCGATATCATGCGCAGCTATGTAATCAGCGAGACCATTCCAAAGGTGAAACATTGCCGGGCCGCCGCGATAATCCGCGTGCACGCAGGACCGGCCCAATTCCAGCACGCGGCGTCCCGAAGCGTGCAGCGGGGTCAGGTCATATTCACTTTCGGAGTAGAACTGCCCCGCCGCATGCGCCTGGTCGCCGCGTAAAAGGCGATACACACCGACCAGTTGCGCAGTTGCGTCATCCCAAAGCAGCATGTGATCGAAGAATGGATCAAAAGCGTCGCGCTCCAGGCCGGCCTCGTGATCCACAAGTGCGCCGCTGCCCCCCAGTTCACGCACAAAAACCTCGTATCGCAGGGCATAAGCCGCGGTCAGGTCTTCCTCCGATTTTGCCAGAGATACGCGGAAAGCGGGACTTAATTGCTCGATCATTGCGCGCGTTCTATTGACCATCCCGGAGAAAAGGTAAAGAAATAGCAAAGATTCTCGTTATGGTGGTATTTGTTAACACTCTCTAAACCTAGTTCAGGCATCGAAGACAGGAATGAGGGCAATGCGCGCGCCGTCGATCACGACCTTGCCTGTCTCGGGAAAGTTCACTGTGACTTTCGCCGCGACATTGCTCTGGACCTGACCGACGCCCCAATCATCGTGATCGGGGTGTCGCACCAACATGCCGGGGGCCAGAATGGCGTTCAGATCTTCCATTTTCACTTTTCCCGTGGACCAGACCTATGGGGTATAGCAACATCAACATCGCCGCCTTGATCGGCAGTCGCATATGCCACGACCTGATATCGCCAATTGGAGCGATCAACAACGGGTTGGAGCTGTTGAATATGTCGGGCGGGCAAGGCGGCCCCGAAATGGACCTGATTTCGGACAGTGTCGGCAACGCGAGCGCGCGCATACGGTTCTTTCGTATCGCCTATGGTGCGGCCAGCGACACACCGGTCGGCCGATCCGAAATTGTTGCAATTCTGCGCGGATATACCGATGGCGGGCGGCTGGATGTGGCTTATGGACCGCTTGAGGAACAGCCGCGCATGATGGTGCGGATGGTTTTCTTGGCGGTCCAATGCATGGAGACGGCCATGCCGTACGGAGGTCGCATTGAGATTGCATGTGCGAATGAGGCATGGTCCGTGTCCGGGTTTTCCAACAAGTTCACCTTTGATGAAAGTCTGTGGACCCGGCTCGAGAGTGGCGAAACCGAAGACCTCGCCCCGGCGCATGTGCAATTCCCTTTGCTGTGCCTTCACGCGCAAAATATTCGCCGCAAGGTGAACTGGTCGCTTGAGACAGGCAGCAAGCTCACCGTCACGTTTTAATCTCAGTCGCGCACTGCGCCGTTGCCGCGCACGAGGTATTTGAAGCTGGTAAGTTGTGTTGCGCCCACTGGCCCGCGTGCATGCATCTTGCCGGTCGCAATGCCAATCTCGGCGCCCATGCCAAATTCACCGCCGTCGGCGAACTGCGTCGACGCGTTGTGCATCAGTATCGCGCTGTCGAGTTCAGCAAAGAACTGCGCAACCGCGGTATCGCTTTCGCTGACGATACAATCGGTGTGGTCGGAGCCGTGCGCGCGCACATGCGCGATGGCGCTGTCGACATCGTCCACCACGCGCGCTGCGATATCCATTGAAAGGTATTCATGTCCCCAATCATCGTCTTGCGCAGGGACAACGTCGGCATGCATTTTCTGCACCTCTTGGCATCCGTGGACGGTCACGCCTGCACCAATCAGATCGTGGATCATGGTCGTGCCCAAGCCGGGGATCAGAGCACGATGGATCAGCAAGCATTCGGCGGCCCCGCAGATGCCGGTGCGACGGGTCTTGGCGTTCAGGACGATCGCGCGCGCCTTGTCGTCATCTGCCGTCCGGTCGACGAAAATGTGCACGATCCCTTCCAGATGGGCAAAGACCGGCACCCGTGCCTCGCGCTGAACGAGACTGACAAGCCCCTTGCCCCCGCGCGGCACGATGACGTCAATATGGTTCGTCATCGTCAACATTTCGCTCACTGCTGCGCGATCGCGTGTGGGAACGAGTTGGATGGAATCCTCGGGCAGACCGGCATCGCGCAGCCCCGACTGCAGCGCGGTATGGATGGCGCTGGAACTGTGAAAACTCTCGGATCCGCCGCGCAGGATCACGGCATTGCCCGCCTTCAGACACAACGCGCCCGCGTCTGCCGTCACGTTGGGGCGGCTTTCGTAAATCACCCCCACCACCCCCAAAGGCGTGCGAACCCGTTGAATCTGCAGACCAGAGGGTTGCGCCCACTCGGCCATGATCTCGCCGACAGGATCTGACTGCTCGGCCACCGCGCGCAGACTGTCCACAATGTTGCGGACGCGATTGTCGTCCAATTTCAGACGATCCAGCATTGCCTCGGACAGGCCCTTGTTGCGGCCAAACTCCATATCCTTGTCATTGGCAGCCAGAATGTCGGCGCGCGCTGACCAAACGTGTTCAGCCGCGCCAATCAAAGCGGCGTATTTCCGTTCGGCGCTGGCCGTGCCCAGAAATGCGGCGGCCCGTTTGGCGCGCGCACCGATGTCGGCCATCAGTTCGGCAACCGTCACATTCTGGTCTTTCATGCTGATCACTCCCTCGCGTCGATCCTTTCATACAGACGCGGCGGGATACGCTCAACCGCTCAGCGACGCCGGATCCAGGCCAAGGCACCCAAAGCTGCAAACAAAAACCAACCGGCCGCCGGCAGCGGCACCGGTGCAGGCTGCAGTGATGTGAAGTCAAACTGGACGTTTTCTCGGGCCAATGCACTGCCATTCGCGTCAAACAGCGATGCTCTGACCGTGATTTCGGCCTGATCGAAATCGGCCAGACTGATCAGGTCAGGAAAAGAGGCATCACCGAGCGCGGTTGCGGTCGAATCCAGGAACAGGAACTGCACCTGTTCCTGAAGGCCGGGTTGTATCGGATTTGCAATCGCGGCTGCGATCGCATCAGCCGTCGGAGTGCCCCTGTCGTTGCCGATCCCAAGCAAAGACGGGGGGAATTCAAACCGCGTCATGTCGAAACCGTCGATAATGATCCGTGGCGCGTTGTAAAAAACGACATCCGTCGTTGGGGCCTGAAACAGGTTCACCACATCCGAGAACAGGATACGCCCGGTGATCGTATCCTGCGTGACGAGATCATCCACAACGGTGGCGATGCCGGGATCTGTTTCGAAAGTGCCGCGTGTGGCAACAAAACTGTACTCCAGCACCGTGGCTGTCGCCGGGGTGCACAGGACGGTTGCGCAAAGCGCGGGAATAACAAGGTTTTTCATGAAGCATCTCGGACAATTTGAAAACACAACCAACGGTAGCGTTCGCGTCACGCCGATGCCAATCCCCCATAAAGGGGGGTCAGAGCGCCATGTCGTCGCGATGAACTAGCGCTGCGCGGCCCGGATATCCCAGCAGGGTTTCGATCTCACCGCTTTGATGGCCAGCGATCACCCGTGTTTCATTTGCAGTGTAACAGGTGAGCCCTATCCCGATCTGGTGACCGTCGAGGGTCGTCAGTGCCACGGGATCGCCACGATCAAATGTTCCGGTCACTGCGGTGATCCCGGCAGGGAGCAGGCTCTTGCCACGGGAAAGCGCAGTCGCCGCGCCGCTGTCCAGTGTAATTGCCCCTCGCGGTTTCATTCCGGCAATCCAGCGTTTGCGGGCGGTCTGCGGATCAAGAGTTGCTGTGAACCATGTGGCCCGCGCTCCGTTTTCCAATGCGCGCAATGGATGCATTTCGGCCCCATGGCAGATCGCCATGGCACAGCCTGCTGCTGTTGCCGTTTTGGCCGCCATCAGTTTCGTCTTCATTCCGCCCTTGCTCAGACCCGATCCCGCATCACCTGCCTGCGCCTCAATCTCGGGCGTGATGGTTTTGATGACCGGATAATGCTGCGCTGTTGGGTCCACACCGGGGTTTGCGGAATAGAATCCGTCCACATCGGAAAGCAGAATCAATTGGTCAGCGGAAATCGTGGCAGCGATCTGCGCCGCGAGCCTGTCATTGTCGCCAAAGCGGATTTCGTCCGTGGCGACGGTGTCGTTTTCATTGACGATAGGCACGGTACCGAGGCCCAAGAGCTGTTCCAGCGTGGCGCGTGCATTGAGATAGCGGCGGCGGTCTCGGCTGTCTTCGAGGGTCATCAGAACCTGGGCCGCAATCAAGTTATGCGGTGCCAAAGCTGCCTCGTAGGCGCGCGCCAACCGGATCTGCCCAACAGCGGCGGCGGCTTGCGACTGTTCAAGTGCCAGTTCGTGTGCGGAAAGGCGCAGCACGCTGCGCCCCAAGGCAATGGACCCAGACGACACCAGCGCCACCTGCGCGCCCTGCCCGCTCAGCCAGGCGACATCGTTGGCAAGGCTTGTCAGCCAGTCCTGTCGCAGCGCGCCGGTGTCGCGATCCACCAGCAAGGCCGAGCCGATCTTGACCACCAGCCGCCTTGCACCGGTTAAGGTTGCCATGGTCCGGCCTCAACCGGGCCGCGCTGTCGCAGCCTGTCCGTATCGATCTGGTCCCGCAGGGCGCGCAACACATGCGTCACGCCTTGTTTCGACACGCCCGACATTTCAAGGACGGGCGCACCGCTGACCTTTTCCAGCGCATGCCTTGCCTCTTCGCGTTGCTCATCGGTCAAGGCATCCACTTTGTTCAGAACGGTCACGCGCGGCTTTTCCGCGAGTTCACCGCCATAGGCTTCCAACTCGCCGATGATCGTGCCGTAATCTTCGGCGACCGCCTCGGATGTCCCGTCGATCAGGTGCAAAAGCACTGCACAGCGTTCCACGTGACCAAGGAACAGGTCACCCAGACCGCGACCTTCGCTCGCGCCTTCGATCAGGCCGGGAATGTCGGCCACGACGAATTCAGTGTTGTCTACGCCCACAACGCCAAGATTGGGATGCAGCGTGGTAAAGGGGTAGTCGGCGATTTTGGGACGGGCATTCGAAGTTGCGGCCAGAAAAGTCGATTTGCCCGCATTGGGCAGGCCCAGCAGGCCGACGTCAGCAATCAGCTTGAGGCGCAACCACAGTGTTCTTTCCACACCCGGTTGGCCCGGATTGGCCCGGCGCGGGGCCTGGTTGGTTGCTGATTTGAAGTGCAGGTTGCCCCAGCCACCATTGCCGCCGCGCGCAAGTTCGACTGTGTCGCCGACATTGACGAGATCGGCAATCACCCTCTCTTGATCCTCGTCGAGGATTTCGGTGCCCGCTGGCACGCGCAGCACGATGTCATCGCCATCCTTGCCAGTGCGTTGGCGGCCCATGCCGGGTTGGCCGTTCTTGGCAAAGAAGTGCTGTTGGTAGCGAAAATCGATGAGCGTGTTCAGCCCGTCGACTGCTTCCGCGGTTACTGCACCGCCGCCGCCGCCATCACCGCCATCCGGTCCGCCATATTCGATGTACTTTTCGCGCCGAAACGAGATGCACCCGTTTCCGCCCGCGCCTGAGCGAATGTAGACTTTGGCCAGATCGAGAAACTTCATGGGCGCGTCCTAGAGCACAATTGTGGCGATGGGAATGGGTTAGGCGACAGGACCGGGGGCCAGCCCGTCGCCATTGTCCGCTTGGACCAATGGCGCGCACAATGGCACCCTCCCGGGATTTCTTGAAACAGAGAAGCGGCGGGTTTCAGAGTTTGCGGCTGTAGGTCCATGTTGGCACGGTGGTGTCGCGGGCAACCGAAAAGCTTTCAGCGTCGCCGAGATATTCAAAACCGCAATGGGTCAGCACGCGGGCCGAAGCCGGATTGTCCTGAAACACGCTGGCGAACATGGTGTCATTGCCCATCGGGTTGGCCGCAACAAGGGCTTGAACGGCCTTGGAGGCAAGGCCGGTGTTCCAGAAAGGCGGTGCAACCCAGTACGCCACTTCGGATTGGTTGCGGTCCATCCGGGTCAGCGAAATCAGGCCCATCACTTCCGAGCCGCCGCTTTTGAGTCCGTCCATGGCCCAGATATCTTCGTCCCGGTCGTCGGACATGGCGCGTGTGATGAACGCCTCGGTCATGCCAGGGGGCACAGGGTGCGGAATCGACGTGGTCATGCGCGCGACCCGTTTGTCGCCCGCATGCATTTCGATCGGTCCGGCATCGGATTTTCGCACCGGGCGCAGATCGAACCTTTCGGTTTCGATAGCCGATTGAGTCACGATTTTTTCCATTTCCATGTTCATGTCCCTCCTCCGAACAGAACAAAAAGCACCGATGCGACTGTTAAAGCCGCGAGGGTAAACATCAGATAAGGTTCCGCAGGCGTTCCTGCGAGGGTGCGTGCGATCCGATCGCCAGCCAGGGTCCAGAGCGGATGCAGAATAACCTGACAGCAGAGCAGAATTGTGGCGATGGTTGCCGTGGCCAGCAGTGGATCAGTTCCGGGCGCGACAAAGCCGGTGAACCCTGCAACGATCATCGCCCATGCCTTTGGGTTGAGCGGATGCACGACGAGACCCGCTAAAAACCCTGGCGCACGGTGCGTGCCTGCGCCCGTGCCAAGGCGCAGACGCGCCACGCGCCATGCGAGCCAGAAGATGTAAGCGGCCGACGCCCATTTCAGCGTTTCGAATACCCATGGAGTCCGGTCGGACATTTGCATCAGACCAAAACCGACGGGCCAGATGACCAGTTGCTTGCCAAGGGCGACGCCCGCCACAAACGGCAGCGCGCGCGCAAAACCAAATCGGGCGCCCGTGGTCATGAGCGCCATGTTAGCAGGACCCGGTGTGCCAACCTGGCTTGCCGCGAAGACCGCAAAGGAGATGGCGGCGACGCTCATGCCAGCCGCCTGAGGTCGCGGTCGAGCAGACCCATGATCAGATCATCGTGCCAGATGTCGCCGATGCGTGCACTCTCTCTCTCGCGGCCCTCTTCGACAAAGCCCACCTTTTCGTAAGCACGGGCGGCGCGGTCATTGAAAGCAAGCACGCGGGCCGTGAGCCTGTGAAGACCGATCTCATCAAAGGCATAAGCGGCCAGAAGTTGCATCGCTTCGGACCCATAGCCCTGCCCAAGCGCTGCAACATCCAGAATGCCGATGGCGATGTTGGCACGTTTGTCGGCGTGGTTCACGCTGTGCAAACGCAGTGCGCCGCGCAGGCGGCCTTCGACCTCGATCACCCAGGCCAAGGGCTCCTGTTTTTGCGATGCTACCCAAGCCTCGGCGGCATCTTGGGTGATGTCGCGTACCTGCGCGGGATCAGCGCCAAACATTGCCATGATCTCGGGCGTGTTGCCGAGAGCAAAGCGTTCGGCGACGTCGCCGTCGCGCGCGTCCCTCAGGGTGACACGCGGACCTTTGAGAACAGGTTTATCGGTCATACCCTGTTCTCCCAGCATGTTTTGGTCAGTTCCATGCGATGGGTGGGTACATCCGAATTCCGCGACTTCGTAAATGTCGGCACGATTTCCGTATGCTTGAAACCCAGCTTTTGCAGCACGTTGCGAGACGCAGTGTTGCCCTTCAGGTAACCTGAAGACACCAGTCCGTTCCCAGCGTCGAAAAATCGGGCGAGCAGCGCGCGGGCCGCTTCGGTGGCAAAGCCCCGGCCCCAGTACGTCTCGCCGAACCAATACCCCAAATCGCTACCCATGATAGATACGCAACCAATCAAGTCGCCGCGAAAAACCACCGCTTTGACAAAGCTATCGCCGGTGGTTCTGCCAAAAAATTCAAAAGCATCAGCTTCGCCATAGGGATACGGCACCCGGGTGAGCCACTGGCAGACGCTGTAATTTCCGATCTGATTGGAAACGGCAGGCGCGTCCCCGATTTCGTAGGGTCGTAAAGTCAGACGTTCGGTCTGTAATGTTTCGGGCATCTGTCCGCCCTCGCTGCAAAAGAAAAAGGGGACCGGCGGTGTCGCCGATCCCCGATTTTGTCAAAACCTTGTGGTTCGGCTTATTCAGCGGCCTCCGCCACTGGCAGCACGGAAATGAACGTGCGGCCCTTGAGACCTTTGTGGAACGTCACGGCGCCTTCCTCGGTTGCAAAGATCGTGTGATCCTTGCCCATGCCGACGCCCTGGCCCGGCCAGAACTTGGTGCCGCGCTGACGCACGATAATGTTGCCGGGAATGGCGGCCTGGCCACCATAAAGCTTCACGCCAAGACGACGGCCCGCTGAGTCGCGACCGTTCCGGGAGCTACCACCTGCTTTTTTGTGTGCCATGTGTCTCTCTCCTTAGCCTTTGGCCAGTTCTTTGGCCTGATCGATCCAGCCTTCGCGCTCGATCCGGCCTTTGAATGACAGTTTCTCGTCCATAGCAGCTACGTCTTCGGGCGTCCATGCGGCGATCTGGGCGAAGGTGGTCACGCCAGCGGCGTGCAGCTTTTTCTCCAGCGCGGGGCCAACACCCGACAGCGCCTTGAGATCGTCGCCACCCGCAGCAGCCGGGGCCTCATCAGCCTTGGCAGCCTTCTTCGGCGCGGCCTTTGTTTCTGCCTTGGGGGCAGCGGCCTTTTTCTTGGGTGCGGGCGCCGGGGCAGTTTCGGTTGCGATGCCGAAGCCTGCGCCGTTTTCCGCGGCCATCACACCGGACTTGCCAGCACCTTTGGCGAGGATCTCGGTGATCCGCACCAGTGTCAGTTGCTGACGGTGGCCCTTGGTGCGCTTCGAGCTGTGCTTACGACGGCGCTTGACGAAATTGATCGTCTTGGGGCCTTTGATCTGATCGATCACCTCGGCCTGCACGCCTGCATCCTCAACGGTGGGCGCGCCGACCATGGGGCTGTCGCCGCCGATCATCAGAACATGGTTGAATTGAACAGTGTCACCTGCATTTGCGGCCAGCTTTTCAACCCGGAGCGTATCGCCCGATTGAACTTTGTACTGTTTGCCGCCGGTCTTGAGAACCGCGAACATGAAACGTTCCTTTGTCTGCCGCGTTCTGTGGCCCCGGTAGCCCGGTGTTTGTGGCTGTCGCCGCCTCGAACAGCGCGTCCTGCGGTCAGGACGAGTGTTTAACGAAAACCGCCAGCGCAATTGGCTGGCAGAGATGCGGGCTTATGTGCGGATCATTGCGGCAAGTCAAGAGGCCTTGCGATCGGCCTGCCTCATAGTTCGTTTTGTGGCAAAAGGCGTCCGACGGCTTGTCCGGTGGCAAAGGACAGTTCGGTGTACATTTCTTGCAACGCTTCGGACACCGCGCCATCCCACGTCTCGCCAACTTCAGTATCCCAAAACGCAGTGTAGGTTGCCAGATCATCCTCTTCGAGCGCTGACGCAACCAGCATATAGTAGCCCGTTACCCATTGACGGCTGCGCGACGTGATGCGGTCGCGTTGCGCTTCCATGTCTGGAACGTCAAAATCAGGGGCGGTCGCTGCAATACCAGCCCAGAATGCCACCTGCGCGTTAAATGAGATATCGGCATTGCGCTCGGACAGGTTGCGCAGTTCAATCATCGACACCACGGCGTCATCCGCCCGCTCTGCTGCGACCAGGGCCGCGGCTTCGACATCCTCGTTGCTCATCGCCTGCCTGGCCTCTACCTCGAGGCGCGCTATGCGCTGGCCCATTTCGCTGCCGACAAAGGTCAACGCGCGGGCAGCCGTAGTGATATCAATCCTATCTCTGACACCGGCGCGCATCGCTTGTGTTAGCCGTTCAGGGTTGTTGAGGCGTTCGATGGTCTCAAAGAAGACGTCGCCGCCCTGCCCTTGCAGAAAGCTGTCGTTGAGGTCCCTCGCGCCGAGGCGCGAATCTTCGGCAAAGGACGCGATCAACGCCGGCAAGCCCGCGGCATCAAACAACTGGTCAACCGCGTCCTGAGCGCGCGCGCCAATGGCGGTCAGTGTCAGCAATACAGCCAATATCAGCGCGCGCATCAAAGTTCCTGACTCGGTTGCAGGTCCTGCATCGCCACGGCAAGCGCTTCGAACCGGTTTGCCATGATTTCGTACTGCACTGCGTTCATGAGATCGTAAACCTCACGCATCTTTGGGTGCTCTAGCGCATTTGTGTATTCCAGCACCTCGGCATCGGAAAACGACTGATAGGTGTATGCGGCGCCAACCATTGCACCCTCGGCAATACTGTCGCGCAAAACGTCCTGATCGGACGCCAGCAATTCGCGCAAGTCCGGCTCTTCCAGTTGCAGATCGATGACGCCCGCCCCTGACGCAGCCATGAGAAACCGCACCTGAATTTCCTGAATGGCTCGAACTGCAACCCCGGCGGAATCCGACGCTGCATTCATGCGCTTGTAATAGTCGACCCGCGGGCTCTTCAACGCGCTCAAACCCTCAAGGATCGCCGCACCGCTTTCATCTTTTGCGTCTGCGTCCTCTTTCATGTGCGAACTGTTCTCTGCCACAACGAGACGCTTGCCCAGATCCGAAGCATAGAAGCCCGCCGCGTGGGTCAGTAAATCATCTGACAGCGTTTTTTCCAGAATATCGAGCGCCAGCCTATGCATAACTTCGGTCTCAAACACGTCGCCCGACAGCCGTGTCCACTCGGACCCGAAATCCTCAGCCTGAAGACCCAGCATCTGAGGCGCTGATCGGGCCGATAGACGAATGCTTTCCAGTGCCACATCGAACCCTGTAACCTCCAGAAACGCCTCAAGCCGGTCCCGATCGGCTGCAAACAAGGTTTGCGGCAGCATCAGAAGAACGAAAGCGCTAAACAACAGGGGACGCAAGGCAAGCATGACAGACCTTTCATGAAGTTTCTCGCATCGGACCCTAGGCGATATCTCCGGCGCGTCCATCAAAATCCTTGTGAAATCGTTAATGGCAAAAAACGATCTTGCCACCACTGCACCTACACTCTAAACGCAGGCTTTAGACCCCCGCGGAGAGGTGCCGGAGTGGTCGAACGGGGCGGTCTCGAAAACCGTTGTGGGTGCAAGCCCACCCAGGGTTCGAATCCCTGTCTCTCCGCCATTTCAGGCCCATATTCAGACGGTTTGTGCAGCAGCGCCCCCCACTGTAGCGCGACTTGATTGCCGGTGCTTGCATAAAAATTGATCTAAATCAGGGCGCAGGCGCAACATCTCGTGCACTCTTCTTCCGACAAACAAAGGAGTCAGAGCCATGCACAATGCGACAGCAGTCTATTGCGCCAGTGTCAGTACGTCCGATCAGGTGATTCAAACCGCCGCGCGCAAAGCCGCAGAACATGACACGCACCTATCCGTGTTGCTTCATTCCGAATACCCGACCATGCCCATCGGGGCGCATGGCGCGCTGCCCTATGCCGGCGCCCCTGTGCCAGACGGATGGTCCACCGCGCTTGCGGCTGCGCAAGGCAAGCTAAAAGATCGTATCGACGCGGTCGAGCATGTGTGTGCGGCCGAACATGTCTCTGCCGAAGTCATACCCTTCTTTGCTTCCGACGCCGACATAAAGCGCGGGATCGCCCATGTGGCGCGCACCTGCGACATCGTCTTTTTCGCACCCGACCTGCGCGCGCAATCCAGCGTGTTTCACGAAATGCTGCATGCGGTCCTGTTTCAATCGCCGGCGGCAGCGATGGTCAACGGCACGCTGGACTTGCCGCACGATACCGTTCTTGTCGCCTGGGATGACAGTCTGGCCGGCGCGCGCGCGGCGCATGTCGCCCTGCCCTACCTGAAAGAGGCATCCGGCGTGCACATCGTCGGGTTCGACGCACCCGCAACCGATACCGGCGCGCAGATCGAACCGGGGCGCGAGGCCGCGACCTGGCTCAGCCATCACGGCTGCACTGTCACGCTGACCCAATTGCCGTCCGGCGGTCGCGAGATTGCCACCTGTATTCTGGAACATGCGCGCGAAATCGGTGCGGATTTGATCGTGGCAGGCGCCTATGGCCATTCGCGCCTGCGGCAGGCCGTCTTCGGCGGGACCAGCCGTGCGTTGATCGAACAGACCGAACTGCCGGTCCTTATGGCGCACTAGCCAAGGGGGAAGTGCGGGCCATGGGAGGGCGCGCTACGCACCTCACGCCGCGATCACCCCTGCCGCCATCGATTGCTGCGCCTGCCCGAATGTCTTCGAGCCTCGATTTTGGCGTCGTGGCAATCAAACCATCGATCATCGCGTCATAGGCGTCAGCATCGGCGTGCAATTGAACGCATCAAACCACGTGCTGGCCGGACGCAGGTCTCGACAGTCCTGAGTTTTATTCTGGGCAGGGTATTTGTCTCGGAATACATCTCGGCCAAAGTGCGCGCAGCGATCAGCTAGGGTGACCCCGCGGGACGCTGGCTGGGCTGTGCAGCAATGCAAGCCCTGCATCATCTGCTTTCAAAAGCGGCGTTTCCCGATCAATCTGTACGCGCGGCCAATATCGGCGACATCTTCCATCACTTGGACTTTTTTCTACGCGATACGTTTGGCGTCTTGAACGTTGGCAACACCGCAATTCGAGGCGCGGTAGAACGGGTCGTGTGCTTGCAGGCCACGCGCAAGAGGGTCTTGGTTCTGACCAACGGCGCGCGATGACCTGCCGAAAAGGCACCGCAAAAATTCACCCACTTCGGCTTTGACGTCGATATTCCCGACATCGTGTCAAGCCGTGGCGCTCTGACCGCAGCGCCGCCAGATGGTGCCTCCTGTGGCGGCGTGGCCTCGGACAATTCGCAAATCGACATATTGGGCGTGCCGTGGCGTCGCCTTGAACCGGACCCGGGCGTTTACGATGCAGCGCATTGTTTTTTGTTGGTGTCCGCATCCGAATGGATTGATGCGCCGCACCGTCTGCTGCGTCACATCCTGTCTGCGGCCCCCGACCCGTGCTGGTCGGCAATCCCGATATCGGGGCACCGCGCGAAGACCATCTGAGTTTGGAACCCGGTCACTATGCCTTTGAACTGATCATCGAACTGGGGCTCGAAGCAGCGTTTTTGGGGCAAACATTTTTGCATCATCCACGACATTGCCTTCAGCCGCCTCGGCGCCGCCGATCCCGGGCACGCGGCAATGGTCGGAGATACATTGCACACCGACATGCTGAGCGTCGCAACCTTTGGCACCAAAACTGTGCTTGTGACGGACCATGGTCTTTTTCAGTCTGTGACCACGCAACAGTCATCGCAAAATCCAAGATTGTACCCAACTATGTCATCCCGACGATTTAAGGACGCCACATGCAAACCAATCAGCCAAGCAACGACACATGACCGCGCGCATTGTCTTTGACCTCGACGGGACGCTGATTGATAGCGCGCCCGACATCCAGAACATCGCGAATGCGGCCCTTGCCGGGGTGGATGCTGCCCCCATCACCTTGGCCGACACGCACACCTTCATCGGTGAAGGGATCCACATCTTCGTTGCACGTATGCGTGCCGCGCGAAACTTGCCGGAGCGTTTTCAGGAGCCGCTGCTTAAAGACCTGATCGCGCGCTACGACGATGCGTTCACGTTGACCGAGCTTTACCCAGGCGTGCGTGAGGCGTTGACTGCGCTATCCCAAACGCACCGACTGGGCATTTGCACCAACAAGCTGCATCGCCCGTGCATCCGTGTTCTGCGGCATCTGAGGATTGATCATTTCTTTGCCTCTGTCTGGGGTGGCGATAATCCAATTGCCCGCAAGCCCGATCCCGCGCCGCTGCGCGCCGTGTTCGAGGAACTTGGCAGCGGTCCCCGTATCTATGTTGGCGACAGTGAGATTGACGCCGAGACGGCGCAACGGGCCGGCGTTCCATTTGTGCTTTTTACCGGTGGATATCGAAAGTCTGACGTTGACCAAATACCGCACAGTGTTGCGCTGGATGACTTCCACGATCTGTTGACCAAAATCGGTCCGATCTTGGCTCAGGCTCAAACAAGGTCAGGCACTTAGGCACTGCCCCTTTCGCCATCCTGCAAAATCCGAGGCGCGCGCAGGTTTCTTTGAAAGCGCATCGGTGGAATGCTGATACCCTGTCTTGCTGAACAAATTTGAACTTTCAAAGGAAACGATCCTGATTTGATTGTCGTATTGCTCTGTCTGGCCTGAGGTGTTGCGCTGCTCTTGTGGGCGGTAAGGCAAATCGAGGTGTGTGTGCAACGCGCGTTCGTGAGCGATCTTGGCACCCAAAAAACGAAGGCGACGATATTCACCGAATAACCGCTCTTGATGCGGCGGTGGTCTCCCATCCAAATCAGGCCACGGCCCACGCAGAAAGCGGCCCGAAGCACTCGCACATGCGCTATGCGCGCATATGCCGGGTGTTCACCAGAATGGACCGCCTAAGGTTCCGAAGCCTGTCGCTATGTTGCCGCGACCTTCTTGCGGCGCCGGAAGACCGCAAATGTACCGAACCCACCAATCAAAAGGAGTGCGCCGGCGGGCAGCGGGATTGCCGAAACCTGTACCCCCGTGAATGTCGCCAAGGCATCGATTGGGATCAACACAGGCTGTGACAAGGGATCGACCGGGCCAAAGAAATCAAAAAGGCCGGTGATCTCGAGCAGGAACAGGTCAAAATTCGGATCTGTAAACGCGTCCGCATCGTACAGTGCGGTCAACGTACCCGGACTGCTTTGCACGTCAAGAGGCGGTGAGAAAGAGACCGACCCATTGGACAGAAAAGCGCCAAAGCCCGAGGCATCGGATGGCAAGCCAAACAACGGCGGAATAGCAAGGAACGTGAACCCACCAAACCCATCTGATGTCAGAAACCCGCTTTCTGAAAACGCAGTACCGGGAATTTTGCTCACGTCACCAATGGTGACAGCCCCCGCCGACAGTGCGGTAATCGAAAATACAGCGGCTAAAAATATTCGCTTAAACATGCTTAAAAATCCCTTACCCCTTTTATTTTTTACATTTTCACCCACGGTGTGTCTATCCAGAAAAGCGGAACCAATATCGGCTCCGCGTCTCTTATTGTTTCCCCTCAGGCGCCGGTCAGCACATCAACGAAGGTGATGTCCGAAACGTCGCCTGCCCCACGGACAAGGATTGTGTCGAACTCCCCTCCGTCCAGATAGAGGTAGGTCAGGTTGCCGAACGAGATGTCGAACAAGATGCTCTGCCCACCGAGGTCGATGGCGTCGACACCAACCTCGTAGTCCGCGACCTCCATCATCTGGCGACCTGGTCCATCTTCGAATACGAACACATCCGCATCCGCACCGCCGATCATCCGGTCATAAAAGCCACCGCCGGATCTGATCTGGTCCTCGCCACTGGTGCCGACCAGCACTTCGTATCCAATATTGGTCCCTTGTATGATGTTCGGCCCCGGCCCCGGTCCTTCGTCGACGTCGTTTACAGTGACCTGCACGGATTCCGTATCGGTCAGGGTGCCGTCGGAGACGGTGACATCGACGTCATAGACGTTGTCTCCGCCGTCATCGAGCGGCGTCTCAAAGTCCGGTGCCGCGATAAAGCTGAGTGCACCGGTCACGCTGTCGATGGTGAAGAGCGCAGCATCCGCCCCGCCGCCGATGGAATAGCTCAGCGTGTCACCCGTGTCGGGATCACTGGCCGCAAAGGTGGCCACGGCGGTGGTGTTTTCGTCCACCGCATAGCTCAGCTGGGTCGTCGTGATGTCCGGCGCATCGTTCTGGCCCGTGACTGTCAGTGTTACGGTGGCCGTGTCCGTG